>DAHXJB010000576.1:0-5137 GCA_027372455.1 Chloroflexota bacterium
GTAGGCCGACGTCCCGCAAATCCACCCGACCCGCCGTGGATGGTCCACTCTGGCGGGAAGACGGCGCCTGCGAGCGGCCCAAGCGGAGAGCAATCGACGTACCAAACCCACCCCGTTCTCCAGTTGGGGATACCCATCGTACGATGCGGAGGAGGGCACCTCCCGTCCCGTCATCATGTAGAACTCATCCCCCAGATGGACGAAGCTCCTACCCAGCGTCCGGCGGAAAGCCCTCTGCCTGGCTCTGACCTGTTCCACCACGATGGCTGCCTCGGCGGGCGTGTAAGGGCGGATGTCGCCCCCGCGATAAAACCGGGTTAACCCCACTGGCACCACGGCCACGGAGTTCACAACGGAGTGTCGCGCCGCCAGGTCGTCGATGGTGCGATCGAGATGGACCCCATCGTTCATCCCCGGGCAGAGAACTACCTGCGCGTTCACCGCGATCCTACGACGTCTCAGCTCGTCGATCTGCTCCAGGATGTCGGGTGTCTCCACTCCCATCAGGCGGTTCCGCAATCCCCTCTCGGTCGCGTGAACAGAAATGTAGAGGGGGCTGAGTCGCTGCTCCTCGATCCGGTCGAGGTCGTCGTCGGTGACGTTGCTGAGGGTAACGAAGTTGCCGTAGAGAAATGACAGTCGGTAATCATCGTCCTTTATGTAAAGCGTCTTGCGCAGGCCTCGCGGCAGGTTCTTCACGAAGCAGAAGCTGCAGTTGTTCCTGCACCTACGCACGCCGTCGAAGACCGCGCTGTCCAGCTCGACCCCCAGATCCTCATCCCACCCCTTGGTGACACGAAGCTCGGCCTCCTCCCCATCCCGGCCTAACCGCACCAACAGCTCCGGGGCGTCGGAGAAGAAGCGGTAATCGATGATATCCCTGATCCGAAGGCCATCCAGCGCCAACAGCCGATCGCCCGCACGTATCCCGACCACATCTGCTGCACTCCCCGGCGCAACAGAAGTGACCAACCCGCCACTTGTTTGCTTATCCACCAGAGTTCCCATCCTGGGGCCAAGAGATTGGCGACCAGCCGGCGAGCAGGTGAAACGCACTCACCGAGCTGACACGCCCGTCAAACCGTCCGAATGCTATACCGGGCCTACACCCTGTGCTCTTCCTTTGACACGGCATCGGCGTAGAAGCCACGCCGCTCGGCGGGAAGCAGTTCCGCGACCCTTCTCATCATGTCCGAAGTCATACCTTCAAGGTCGCCCTTGTCTCCCTCTCCCTTTTGCAGGGTGAACGGCTTCCCGACCCGCAAAGTCATCTTCGGCCTCCTCAGCAGGGAGAGGGGCGAGTTGATCTGTTCGGTGCCCGTGACGGCGACCGGCACGACCTGCACTTTCGCCATGTGAGCAACCAGCGCTGAGCCCGCGAACGCCCTACTCATCTGGCCGGTCTTGCTTCGGTGACCCTCAGGAAACATGCCCACCACACCTCCCGACTTCAGCACCTCCGTCGCGGTCCGGAGCGCTTGCCGGTCTGCCTGACCTCGTCGAACGGCAAAGGCTCCATACCAGGTCACCACAGGACCCAGGATGGGATGCCGGAACAGTTCTTCCTTAGCCATGAAAACGATGCGGCGAGGCAGCAACGCGCCCAGAAACGGGGGATCTATGAAGCAGAGATGGTTCGACACCAGCAGAAAGGGTCCTTCGGCGGGAACGTTCTCCAGCCCCTCTACGACGAGTCTCGTGAGCAGCCAGAGGAGGAAGCGAACTCCGGTGCAGGCGAAGCTGTAGAACATGTGGCGACTTTCCCCTACGCGCCGCCGCCAGAGGATACAACCAAACCGGTCTTCTCCTGGAAGAGCTGCAGCGCCTTCTCCACCACCTGCTCGATGCTCAACGAAGTGCTGTCGATGATGATGGCATCGGAGGCCGCTCTCAAGGGAGCAACGGCGCGGCCGCTATCGTAGGCATCCCGCCGGCGGAGTTCAGCCAGCACGGTGTCGAAGTCCACGGAGATCCCCTGAATCTCAGCCTGCTTCTGCCGGCGCCTCGCCCTCTCTTCCTCGCTGGCAACCAGAAAGAGCTTCACCTCGGCTTCTGGCCACACCACTGTGCCTGCATCCCTACCAGCCAGGATGACGCCTCCTTTGTCGGCCACCGAGCGTTGAACGTCGATCAGGGCCTTGCGAACTTCAGCGTGGGCTGAGACTTCCGAAACGTTAGCATCCACCTCAGGGCTTCGAATAGCCAGCGACACATCGTCTCCATCGGCAAGCACCAGCGTCTGTCGCGGGTCACCGGGAGGGGCTGCCTTCACCTCGATGGCAGTATTTCGAGCCAGCTTCGCCAGCCGATCCTCATCAGATGGAGCGATCCCCTTCTCCGCGGCTACCCAGGTAACAGCTCGGTAAAGAACCCCTGTGTCCAGGTAGAAGTAGGCCAATCTATCCGCGAGGATCTTTGCGATCGTCGTCTTTCCCGATGCGGCGGGACCATCAATGCATATTACCGGAGCCTTCACTCCCCGTCCTCTTCAGCATCCCAATTTCGGCGGGCGTCAGGTAACGATACGCCCCCCGGGGCAGCGAGCCCAACCACAATGGCCCAATGCGCATTCGCATGAGCCGCTCGACCCCGTATCCCAAGGCATGAAGCATTCGCCTAATCTGCCGTTTTCGCCCCTCATGAATGGTCATGCTGAGCCACGTTGCCCTGCCATCGGAGCTCAACACCCGTACCTGAGCGGGAGCCGTTCGCCTGCCGTCGATCACCACCCCTTCCCGCAAAGCGCGAAGGTCCTCCTCCTTCACCGTGCCCGGTATGGCGACGTGGTACTCCTTCTCGTAGGAGTAGCGAGGGTGAGACAGCAGATTGGCGAACTCCCCATCGTTGGTCATCAAGATCAGACCCTCACTGTTGGCGTCCAGTCGACCCACCGGGTAGATGCGCGAGTTGTGGGGCACCAGATCCATAACAGTGGGACGCCGCTCCGGATCGCTGACGGTGGTGATATATCCGGCAGGTTTGTTCAGCATCAGATAGGTGTGCTTGATCCGCTTCGGTATCGGCTTGCCGTCGACCGTGATGCTGTCGTGCTCCGGGTCCACCTTCGTGCCCAGGACCGTCACCACGCGTCCGTTGACCGCCACACGTCCAGCCAGGATCATCTCCTCGGCCGCGCGGCGCGACTCGACACCAGCATGCGCCAGAACCTTGTGGAGCCGCTCTGTTCTGTCGTTTTCCCCGTCGCCACTCTCAGGCGGCAACGATTGGTCCGGGAACGATCCTTCAGCCATGACCCTCGAAACCAGAGTTCGACTCAGTAATTGACCTGGCTGAACAGCGGGAGATCCGCCGCCTTCTTACCAAACAGATAGTAGCTGGCGACCCCCTCCGCCCCGCCATTCGCCGCCGCGCCTTCCGAAATGGAAAAGGTCCAGCGCAGGTAAGACGCCTGCCACCTGGGCAGGACTACTGTAGGGTGCATCCGTGCAACCAGATGATGAACGATACCATCTCGGCTGTAGCTACCGAGCACCCCCTCCTCGGCCTGCCCGAGGGTTTCCCAACCGTAGTTGGCGAAGAAGTAGTTCAGCAACGCAGCCGCCTCGCCGAAGATGTCGGCGCTGTCCAAGACAACGGCTATCGCCCTGTGCCCATCTCGCGTAGCCGAAAAGACCAGGCAACGGCCAGCATTATCAGTATACCCCGTCTTCACGCCATCCGCACCAGGGTATGTGCCCAGCAACTGGTTGAGGCTCTTGAACACCCAGCGAACGGGCCCATCGATCTGGTATTGTTTGGAGCTGACGATCTTCTCGAACTCAGGGTTCTGCATCGCCACGCGGGTCAGCACGGCCAGATCGTATGCGGACGTCTCGTGGCCATCGGCATCCAGCCCGTGCGGAGTCACGTAATGGGTGTCCTTCAGACCCAGCTGAGCGGCCTTCGCGTTCATCATCGCCACGAACTTGGGCACCGATCCACCAACGTAGTCCGCGAGGTCGATCGCGGCGTCGTTTCCCGATGGAAGCAAGAGCCCGTAAAGCAGCTGCTCCACCGTCAGCTTGTCCCCCGGATCGAGTCCGATGATGGATGGCTCAACTTTGACATCCGGACCCGCCGTGACCAGATCGGTCAGGCCAGCATGCTCGAGGGTGACCAATGCCGTCATGATTTTCGTGGTGCTGGCCATCGCCCGACGCTGGTGGCTATTCTTCTCGAACACCACCTGACCCGTTCCGGCATCCATGATTACCGCGGCCTTCGCGGAAATCCGTGGTGGCCGATCGGCATTCATCAGCTTCAGGGTCGATGGGGGAACGGGCGTAAACGCGGTCTGCGACTCGATCAGGGTCGGAGGACCGAAACCGGAGGTCACCAGGGCCAGCAGCGCAATCACCAGCACGATCAGAGTATTCTGCCCGTGCGCCGCTACTCCTCTAGAAGCCATCCGTCACCACACCAGAAGTAGCGTCCGGGAAGCGCTCCAACCGTTGGAGCCGTCCCTCGGCATCCAGTTCCACAGCTATCACGTCGACGCGCCAAGGTCTGTCGTCCTGGCCGCAGGCCGCGAGATACCATTGCGCCAGCCTCAGCAAGCGCTGCGCCTTGGCTCGGGTTATCGTCTCCTCGGGACGAACCAGGCAGGGCTGCCGCTTGGTTCGCACCTCCACAAAGATCAATCCTTCCGGACCATCCGCCACGAGATCAAGCTCACCAATGGGACAGCGATAGTTTCGGGCCACGATTCGACATCCCTGCTTCTCGAGGAATCGGGCCGCAAGGTTCTCTCCCTCTCGACCGGTGCGCTGTCGTTCGCGGGTCAAAGCTGAACGCCGCTGGGTTCGCTCATGGCTTCTCCTTCCGGCAGCGGGAACAACCTGTCTCCGCTATGCACCCTACAGGGGAAAAAGGCTCGGAGAAACTAGGGTACGTACCGGTGCGAAGCTTCGACGATGGAATGGGGTGGGTCCCAGCATCTTCAGAGCTTGCAGGTGGTGCGGGCTACCATAGCCCGCGTTACGCTCCCACCCATATCCCGGGAATAGGGCGGCCAGCTTCTTCATCAGTCGGTCACGGGTTACCTTCGCGATTATGGAAGCGCAAGCAATGGAATAGGACAGGGCATCCCCATCGATAATCGCGGTGTGAGGTCCAAGGCTCGAATCGCGAAAATCAC
>DAHXJB010000170.1:0-8219 GCA_027372455.1 Chloroflexota bacterium
GGGCGCAGGCCGTTGTCGCGCAGGCCCTGGCCTCCGTGGACCGGGGTGGGACGGTGCTGTTCTTCGCTTCCACAGATCCTGGGGTCAGTACCTCGCTGTCCATCAACGACTTCTTCTGGCGGCGGGACACCACGCTGACCACCACCTACGCGGCGGCGCCCGAGGACTACCAGCTGGCATTAGATCTGATCGCGGCCGGCCGAGTACCGGTGGGCCAGATGATCACTCACCGTGTGGACATGGCCAACGCTGCACGAGGCTTCCAGATAGCAGCGGCTGGCCATGATTGCATCAAGGTGATCGTTCTGCCCCATGGGTAGGAGACCAATCCTGGTGGAAACGACTTGAGTTGTTGGCCCCCGAGAGCAAATGGCTGAGGCCGCTATTACCGCCACCTTGGTCCGGAGGAGCGCAGTAGCCTATGGACGAGACAGAAAGTGGAGCGGTCGAC
This sequence comes from Chloroflexota bacterium, assembly GCA_027372455.1. Classification (GTDB taxonomy): domain Bacteria; phylum Chloroflexota; class UBA6077; order UBA6077; family UBA6077; genus JAJYNT01. Next base: position 452 of record DAHXJB010000170.1, read on the forward strand.
GATTCAGACGCCATCAATACCCTGCTAAGGCTGTTCGCCCAGGCCTCTTCTCGGCGAGAGTACCTGGATGCGGTCGTCGATCTGGTTCGACGTTGGAGCGGCGCCCGCTGCGTGGGTCTTCGTGTGTCGGACGGGGAAGGGAATATTCCCTACGAGTCCTACCTCGGATTCGATCGGGAGTTCTGGGAGTCGGAGAACTGGCTCTCGGTCCAGCGTGACTGCTGCATCTGCACCAGGGTTGTTCTGGGCCAGCCCGAGCCTCAGGACGAACTGTGCATGACTCCCAGGGGCTCCTTTCGGACCGATAACTCCATCGACTTCGTGCGCGGGCTTTCTCCTCGTGCGCAAGGGCGCTATCGCGGCTTCTGCATGCGACGCGGCTTCGCATCTCTTGCCGTCATTCCCGTCCGGTACCGTGACGAAACCGTGGGCGCATTTCACCTGGCGGACGAGCGCGAGGGCAGGATAGCTCCGTCGGCAGTTGAGTTCATTGAGTCGGTGTCACCCCTGATAGGCGAGGCCGTCCACCGTTTCCATCTGGAGGACGAGCTTCGGCGCAACAACGACGTCGAGGCGGTCCTCAATCGGCTGCTGCGGATGGCGATGGAGGATGTTCCTCTGGTTGATCTGCTCCGCGTCGCACTGGATCTGCTTCATTCCGTCCACTGGCTTCCCCTGCGTGAAGGCGGTGAAATCTTTCTGCGGGAAGAGGGCGTAGGTGGGCTTGCGGTTGAAGGGCGCCAGTATACGGTCCCGATTCGAGCTGCCGGGAAGCCGTTGGGAGAGATGGTGCTCCGTTTGGCAGACGATCAACCACTTCGGCGCAGGGATGAGGATTTCCTGTCCTCGGTGGCGAGCGTGGTCGCCGGGATTGTTGTTCGTCAGCGAACTCAAGAAGCCTTGAGAAGGAGCGAAGCTCGATTTCGCAGGCTGGCGGAGAACTCGCAGGACTTGATCTATCGGTATGAGCTCGGCCCTGTTCGGGGCTTCAGCTACCTTAGTCCGGCCGCCAGCTCTATCTTCGGCTACTCGCCGGAAGAGCTTTACGCCGAGCCCGACCTGCTCCGCAAGGCCGTTCATCCAGAAGATAAGCCCAAGCTGGAATCACTGCTATCCGGGGCGTCGGTCGATGGCATGCTCACCGTTCGCTGGCGCCATCCGTCCGGCCACGTGGTCTTCACCGAGTTGCGGGGTGTGCCGGTAGGGGAGAACGGCAGGGTGGTTGCCATCGAGGGGATCGCTCGGGACATCACGGAGCGGGAGCAGATGGCTCAGAAGGTTCTTCGGGCGGAGCGGCTGGAGATGGCCGGTCAAGTGGCCGGCCAGGTGGCCCACGACTTCAGCAACATGCTCTCACCGCTGGGAGGCTACCCGCAGTTGATCCGCAGGTTGCTCCCTCAGGAGCACCCCGCGGTCAAATACTGTGATGCCCTTCAGAAATCCGTCAAGCGGATGGCGGCCATCAACGAGGACCTCTTGACCCTGGGCCGGAGGGGACGGCTGACGCTGGAATCAGTGGACCTGAACCTCTTGGTCGAGCAGACAGTTCAGCAGATGCCGGAAACCTTGAATGGCGTGCAGGTGGAGCTTCACCTGGCCTCCAACCTGCCCGCCCTCCATGGACAGGGTGCCCAACTCTCCAGGGTGTTAGCGAATCTGCTGTCCAACGCCCGGGACGCGACCGCAGGGTCGGGACGTGTAACGGTCGATACCCGGATAGTGCGGGTCGATCGGCGTGTAGGTCGCTACGGCCAGGTAGAGCCGGGAGAATACGCCCTCCTTATGGTTGCCGATACCGGGACGGGCATCGAGCCGGAAATCCTGGATAGGGTGTTCGATCCTTTCTTCAGCACCAAACGTGCCGAGCGAGAGAGTGGCTCTGGCCTCGGGCTCAGCATAGTGCAGGCCATCGTCAGCGATCATGGAGGCTACGTCGACGTGGAGAGCGAAGTGGGGAAAGGCACTACCTTCAGTGTGTACCTTCCCCTGGGGCAGGCTCTCCTTTCAGTCGGCGATAGACCCCAGAGTTAGCAGCGTTCGACCGGTACGGGTCTTGCCTTGACAGTGGTAACGGCCTTGGATATCCTTTCCTCAGAGGCTGCGAACAAGAGGAGTAGGCGGGGACGAACCGACAGAGAGGAGCGGTCATCGGCTGGAAGCCGCTCCAGGCATCGCTCGCCGAAGGTCGCTTGGGAGCTGGTGCGTTGAGCTTCTGCAGCTAGACGTACCCGGGATGCGCCCGTTACAGCGGAAGAGGGTCGCCATCGGCGTCTGAAGCCGGTTCGACCGAACCGAGGTGGTACCACGAAGGCTCCTTCGTCCTTTGGATGAAGGGGCTATTTTGTTGTCAGTCGCGAGGCAGAATGATCAAGGATAGTTCTGAACTCTGAGTGGACACCCAGAACGCGGAACTCAGAACCGCTCTGGGGAGAGGTGCGTATATGACCGAGATATCGATGGCGGAGATGCCTAAGAGCTACGACCCCAAGCTGTACGAGGAGAGCTGGTATCGCTTCTGGGAGAGCCACGGCTACTTTCGGCCCGAGATCAACCCAGGGGGAAAACCGTTCACCATCATCATGCCGCCGCCCAACATAACCGGCGAGCTTCATGTGGGCCACGCCCTCACCGCCGCCATCGAGGACATTCTCATCCGATGGCACCGAATGATGGGGGACGCGGCTCTCTGGTTGCCGGGCGAGGATAGCGCTGCTATCGCGGCTCAGAACGTGGTGGAGCGAGAGTTGGCCAAGGAGGGGCTGAGTCGCCACGATCTGGGCAGGGAGCGTTTCCTGGAGCGAATGTGGGATTGGGCCAACAGGTACCGCCACATCATCGCCGATCAGCACAAGCGGCTTGCTGCCTCCTGTGACTGGACTCGCGAGCGGTTCACCATGGATCCGGGACCCTCCAAGGCGGTCCGTACCGCGTTTGTTCGATTGTACGATCGCGGCTTGATCTACAAGGGGAACCGAATCATCAACTGGTGTCCACGCTGCTCCACCGCGCTTTCGGACCTCGAGGTGGTGCACAGCGATGAGCAGGGTCAACTTACCTACGTCAAGTATCCCCTTGTCTCCAAGAAGGAGGGGGCAGAGCCGGAGCACCTGGTGGTGGCGACCACCCGACCCGAGACGATACTGGGAGACACGGCCATCGCGGTGAACCCGGATGATCCTCGATACAGGGATATGGTGGGTCGTGAGGCGGTGGTGCCCGAGATCGGGCGGGTGATCCCGATCGTGGCCGATGAGGCCGTGGACAAGGAGTTCGGCTCCGGTGCGGTGAAGGTGACCCCGGGCCACGACCCGACCGACTTCGAGATCGGACTGCGCCACGAGTTGCCCGTGGTGTCGGTGATTGGCACTGATGACCTGATGACCGATGCCGCGGGGAAGTACGCCGGCATGCCCAAGCTGGATGCGCGGAGGGCGCTGGTGGCCGAGTTGAAGCAGCGGGGGTTGATCCTGAAAGTGGAGCCGCTCCGGCATTCGGTCGGCCACTGCCAGCGGTGCGGGACGGTGGCCGAGCCGCTGGTGATGGAGCAGTGGTTCGTCAAGATCAAGCCGCTGGCGGAGCCCGCGACCGAGGCGGTCCGTGACGGACGCACCCGCATCATACAGGAGCGATTCAACAAGGTGTACTACAACTGGATGGACAACATCCGTGACTGGTGCATCTCGCGACAGCTCTGGTGGGGCCATCGGATACCGGTCTACTACTGCGACGCCTGCAACGAGATGATCGTCTCGGTGGAGGAGCCGGAGCGCTGTGATCAGTGCGGTGGGCCGCTGCGGCAGGATCCCGATGTGCTCGACACCTGGTTCTCATCCGGCCTGTGGCCGATCTCGACGCTGGGGTGGCCCGACGAGGCCGAGGATCTCAAGAAGTTCTACCCGACCTCAGTGATGGAGACGGGATACGACATTCTGTTTTTCTGGGTCGCCAGGATGATGATGCAGTGCATGGCGATGACCGGCGAGATTCCCTTCAGGGACGTTTACCTCCACGGTCTGGTGCGGATCGATGGCGAGAAGATGAGCAAGTCCAAGGGGAACGTGGTCAACCCGCTGGACGTGATCGACCGGTATGGCGCCGATGCCCTGCGTTTTGCCCTCGTGACCGGCACCACTCCGGGCAACGATTCCCAGATGTCTGTGCAGAAGGTCGAGGCGAGCCGCAACTTTGCGAACAAGCTGTGGAATGCGGCCCGCTTTGTCGTCAGCAATCTGCCCGATGGCTGGGAGCCAGGCGACCTGAGTGCGCCGCTGCCCCTGCCCACGGGACCCGGCGCCAGCCAAGCCGATCGTTGGATCGTGAGCCGGTTCAACGGTGTGGCCAACGATACGTGGCGGCTGTTGGAGGCCTTCCAGTTGGGCGAGGCCGCCAGGAATTTGCACGACTTCATCTGGAGCGAGTACTGCGACTGGTACATCGAGATCGCCAAAGTGCAGCTTCGGGAAGCGGAGCGAGACGGGGAGACGGGGAGACGGGGAGACGGGGAGAGCCCTCTCCCTCTGGGAGAGGGTCAGGGTGAGGGCTCTCAGTCCTCAGTCCTCAGTCCTCAGTCCTCGGCAGAGGTGACGCGCCAGACCCTGGCCTCGGTGCTGGAGCGCTCCCTCCGGCTGCTGCACCCCTTTGCGCCCTTCGTGACGGAGGAGGTATGGCAGAGCTTGATGGGGCGGCCGGCCGAGAGGTCGGATGAGGAACGAGATCTTCAAGCCCATGCCGGCAAGTCGATCCCGGACTCTCTCATGATCAGTCCGTGGCCCGTTGCCGGGGAGCAGGATCCGGTGGCCGAGGGACGGATGGAGAGGGTGATGGAGATCGTTCGCGGGATCCGGAACACACGCGCCGAGAATGGCGTGGATCCGGGCAAGTTCGTGCCGGTGGTGCTGCTGGCATACGAGTGGGCTGATCTTATGCGATCCCAGGCGTCGGTCTTGAGTGCCCTGGCCAGGGTCCAGCCCCTGGATATCAGGGAGGGCGGCGAGCGGCCGAAGCGTGCCCTGACCCTTATCGCCGGTGGGGTGGAGGTGTACCTTCCTCTGGCGGGGCTGTTCGACGTGAAGCAGGAGATAGCCAGGTTGGCCACGGCGATCGCCGCGGCCGAGAACGACGTCCGGCGAGGCGAGGAGTTGCTGGCGAGACCGGGTTTCCTGGAGAGGGCCCCGGCCTCTGTGGTGGCCAAGGAGCGGGAGAAGGTGGAGTCCCACCGTGACCGGCTGACCCGCCTGCTCGAGCGGCTCGAGATGCTGAAGCGGTAGACCTAACCCCCAACCCCCTTCCCCACAGGGGAAGGGGGAAAACGCCCCTCCCCGTTTCGGGGAGGGGTAGGGGGAGAGGTCAGTTCCCTTATGGTCTGGCAACCTGCCTCTTGGCGGCCTCGAAGGTGTTGCGGAGCAGAACCGCGTTGGTGGTTGGACCGGTGCCGCCGGGCACAGGGGTGATGGCACTCGCCACCTCCTTCACGGCGTCGAAGTCCACGTCCCCCACAACCTTGCCCTCCACCACGTTGATGCCGAAGTCCACCACCACGGCCCCGGGCTTCACCATGTCGGCAGTGATCATTCGAGCTTTGCCGATAGCTGCCACCAGGATGCCGGCGCGGCGGGTCACCTCGGCCAGGTCTTTGGTCCGAGAGTGGCACACGGTAACGGTGGCGTGCTCCTGCAGCAACAGAAAGAACATCGGCTTGCCCACGATGTTGCTGCGTCCGACGATCACCGCTTCCTTGCCCTTCAACTCGATGCCGGACCTCTTGAGGATCTCCAGCCCTCCGAACGGTGTGGCCGGCACGAAGGTGGGTCTCCCCAGCGCCAGCATGCCGGCGTTGTAGGGGTGAATGCCGTCCACGTCCTTGGCCGGCGACAGGATGGAGGTCACCATCTCCTGGTTAAGTTGCGGGGGCAGCGGCATCTGGACGATGATCCCGTGGATTCGCTCGTCCTCGTTCAACCCCACAAGCGCCCCCTTGAAATCTGCCTCCGAGATACCCGTGGGCAGCTGGTGCAGAGTGCTCAGCATCTCCGCACCGGCAAACGCCTTGCCTATCCTCTTAACATAAGCCGTAGCGGCTGGATCCTCTCCCACCTGGACGATGGCGATCTGGGGGGTTATACCGTATTCCTTCTTGAACTGGCCCAAACCCTGGGCCAGCTCCGCTCTGATCTGATCCGCCACTGGTTGCCCTAGCAGCAGCTCCGCGGCCATCGTTACTCTCTCCTCCCTACAGGGCTGAGTTCTGGGTGCTCCCTCTCCCCTTGGGAGAGGCGTGAATATGCCAGAGGGCATATTCACGGGGTGAGGGCAGCTGGGTTCTGGGTCACGACTTCCGCTAGATCCGGGCCATGCCCTTCTGGATCGCGTCTTGGACCCTCTCCTGCAGTCCCGGCAGCAGTGCCTGCGCCTGCTCGTTCAGCTGCCGAACCGACTCCTGATCCTTGACCGAGCGCAGGTTGATGTCGATATTGATCACCGCACCACGGAGGGCGCCCTCTGCCATGTAGGCGGCCATGGCGACGTCACCAATTGCCTGGACGTTGGTGATCTGCGCTGCTGGATCGACCAGCTCCACCAGACGGGCGCACTTCTGGGCGATCTCCAGGGGCACCCGACTGGCCGCCAGCGTGGCCTCCTGGATGTGAGCGGCTCGGGCCCGCTTCTCTTCCTCTGTACCCTTGGGAAGGCGATATCCTTCCATGATCTGGTTGAAGGCCTGAGCGTCTGCGTCCACTAGATGGAGCAGTTGCCCGCGCAGTTCTTCAGTTTCGGCGAGCAGCCTCTTCACCTCTTCCTGGACGCCGGCGTACTTCTCCTTTCCAATCGTGAGGTTGCAGACCATGCTGAGGAGCCCTGCCGAAAGGGCACCGGCCAGTGCCGCGATTCCACCACCACCGGGCGTTGGAGAGGGGGACGCCAGCAGATCTAGGAACTGATCAATTGGCATGCTGGCGAGCATGCCGAAGCTCTTGTCTGGGTTCACCGTGCACCTCCTCGCGGAAGGCTGACTGCTGTCAGCCCTGTGGATTGCAAGACCCTTTTCGTCGATAGCGATCCTGGGGGTTGTTGGCCTGCCAGCCGCCTTCGATGCCGAAACAGGTGCCTGTGACTGGTGACCTGCTTCTGGCGACCGGCAACTGATTATATCTTCAGCTCGGAAGTTGCCACAAGCCGATCACAGAAAGGGGTGGCTGCTCTACCGCATCCGCAGGCGGGGGTCGAGGGCGTCGCGAAGGCCGTCACCAAGCAGATTGAAGGCCAACACCGCGGTGAAGATGGCGATGCCCGGGAATGTGGCCATGTTGGGATTGGAGAAGATGTAGTTGCGCCCCTCTCCCAGCATGCTTCCCCACTCCGGGGTGGGTGGTTGGATCCCCAGCCCCAGGAAGCCGAGTCCGGCTGCGACCAGTATGGCCGAGCCCAGGGAGAGGGTTGCCTGGACAATCACTGGGGCCAGGGCGTTGGGCAGCACGTGGCGGAAGATGATGGCGGGACTGCGGGCACCGATGGCCCTGGCCGACTCGATGTAGGTCAGCTCTTTGATGCTGAGTGTGGACGCCCTCACCAGACGAACGAACGAAGGGATGGTGCTGACCCCAACGGAGATGATGACGTTCTCGAGGCCAACGCCCAGGGTAGCGACCAGCGAGAGGGCCAACAGGAAGCCGGGAAAGGACAGAAGTATGTCGACGAAGCGTTGGACAACGAGGTCTATCCATCCACCGAAGTAGCCTGAGACGGCGCCCAACGGCACCCCCACCAGGAC
>DAHXJB010000177.1:0-2184 GCA_027372455.1 Chloroflexota bacterium
CGCCGCTGCCGGTGGCCGGTTGTTGCAGGAAGTAGGCGTTGATGGCAATGCGGAGTGGCGTCCCCATGGACTCCCTATCTCTTGGCGCTCAGCCGCTTGTAGACGGCGAGCATCCTCTCCGCGGATGCTCGCCAGGTGAACTGCTTGGACTGATCCAATCCCCTGGCTACCATCTGAGACCTCGTCTCCGTGTCCAAGAGCATCCTGGCCATCGCATCCGCCAGTTCCTCGGTGTTCTCCGGATCTACCATGAGGGCCGCACCACCGACCACCTCTGGAAGCGAGGCGCTGGAGGAGGCGACGACAGGGGTGCCGCAGGCCATCGCTTCCAGGGGTGGCAGCCCGAACCCTTCATAAAGCGATGGATAGGCAAAGAGATCTGCCGCACTGTACAGTGCTGGGAGGCCGGCTTCAGCCACGAAACCGGGGAACAGTATGTCGGAGCTCACGGGCGAGTTCTGGGCGCGCCGGTAGATCCCCTCAGATAGCCATCCCCTCTTCCCGGCCAGCACCAACCTGTGGGGGAGGGGGTGACGGGTCTTGAGTAGTTCGAAGGCATCGATCAGCCGCACGAGGTTCTTCCGTGGCTCGATCATGCCAACACTGAGGATGAACGGCGCCCCACCGCTCAGCCTCAGCCTCGTCTGTTCCAGCAACTCTGGGGCGTCCATCGGCGCGAAGATCGAGTCAACCCCTCCCGGGACCACCTCTACCTTAGCGGGCGGTACCCCGAGCAGGCAGATCAGGTCGTCCTGAGTGTTCACCGAGTCTGCCAGGATGAAATCCGCCCGGGCCACCGACTGGGGCACGGTTTTCTCCAGGTAATCTCTCAGCTTCGCCTCCGCGCACTCCGGACGCAGCAGAAAGGCCAGGTCGTGAACGGTCAGCACCTTTGCCGGCCGGCGCACCGGAGGCAGGACGAAGTTTGGTGAATGGAAGACGTCCACCGGACCGGTGATCAGTTCCACAGGCAGTGGGATGCCGAGCCGATGCCAGAGGGCGGTTAGCGTCCTCTCCGAGAGGGGGATGCGCCTTGTCCTGAAGTTGGGTGCATCGGGCACGGGGGGGCGAATCCCTTGAGGAGGATCCGCGAACACCAGAAGGTACTCGGTGCGATTGTCGATTTCCGCCAGAGCGTGTACAAGGCTCCGTACAAAGCGACCGATCCCGGCGGACTGGTATACGGCCGCGGTGTAATCGATGGCTACACGCATTACTTTTTCTTTGATAGGGCGTAGACAATAACGCCGAAGATCACTATGCTCCAGTAGCTGATGGTCCTGTCCAGGATAGCCACCGAAGTGGCCATGCTCTGGTTGATCCCGCTCACCAGGCCGAGGTTACCAGCGATCAGCAGGATACCTATCATAACCGACTCGACGACGCCGAGGCCAGCGGGCGTCCCGGGAAGGCTTGTGAGTATGGAGGCGGCCACGGCAGTGAATAGTACCACCGGGAAGCCCACCCCTGTCAGGCCGAGGGCGAGGAAAACGAAGTAGAGCCGGCCGGCCTCGATCATCCAGGCGAGTACCGAGTATGCCAGGACGACGGGCATCTTCCTGAATGAGTGGAGTGTGCCCGCCTCGAACAGGCCGTACATCCGGTGAAACCTGCGTGGCAGCAGCCGCCGTATGAAGTCGCCCAGGTTCCGCATTGCCAGCAGCCCCACGATCACCGCGACTGTGAGGCCCATGGATGCCTGCATGCCGACCATTATGGTGGACGGTACTCGACCGTGGAACATGACCAACCCCGTCAGGGCCAGCAGGACGAATGTGAGGAGTAGGTCGATGATCCGCTCGGCCAGGATCGTTCCGAAGGTCTTCGAGAAGGAGACGTCGGAGCTCCGCTTAAGCAGATAGGCTCGGTAGGCATCGCCCAGCTTCGCGGGCATGATGCAGTTGGCGAACCAGGAGAGGAAGATTATCTCCCCCAGGCCGGCGGTGGAGGGTAGCCGATGATTGGAGTCTTCGCCAAACCCCACGTTCTCCAGCAGTATCCTCCAGCGCAGGCTTCGCACGATGAATGTTGTGTAGTACACCAGTAGCGCCACAAGGTAGAGGATCGGGTTCGCCGTCGCCAGATGTCTGACGATGTCCCCTACGTTCAGGTTCATCTGCTTGAAGACGAAATAGAGGATCGCGAAGGCTACACCGAAGGAGACCAGGGTGCGAACGTTGAGGA
>DAHXJB010000213.1:0-9215 GCA_027372455.1 Chloroflexota bacterium
GATCAACAAGTCCAGTGGGATCCTGACCGACAGGGAGAGGACCGGTTTCTTCTTCGTCCTGGTTCCAGAGGAGATGATCATTCTGGACACCCAGAAGGCGGCAACCCTTTTCGCCAAGTACGAGGTGCCGCTCTCGGGGTACATCGTGAACCGAGTGATTCCGAAGGACCTGGGGAGCGACGAGGTGCCGGAGTATCTCAAGAACCGGATGGCCATGCAGGATGGTTACCTATCCAAGATCGACCAGCTGTTTGGCCAGGAGGTGCTGGCTCGTGTGCCAGAGTTGGAAAGGGACGTGACGGGACTGCCCATGATCGAGCGGCTGTCTCAGATCATGTTCGGGGGTGCGTGAGATGATCGAGAAGACAACCATCCAGTTTCTCAAGGAGCACCCCGACCTCAGTTTTCTCTTCTTTGGCGGAAAAGGTGGTGTCGGGAAGACGGTGATGGCCGGAGCCACCGCGCTGTGGTATGCGTCGCAAGGAAAAAGGACCCTGCTCGCCAGCACCAACCCGGTTCACAGTCTGAGCTCGCTGTTGGGGAAGAACGTCTTTGGCGCGAAGACGCCGGTGGAGGGGGTGCCAAACCTCTGGGCATACGAAATCGACACCACGGAGACAATCGACCGGAGCAAGCGAGAGATCAGGGACAAGATTGCGTGGTTCCTGAAGTTCGCGGACATCACGGTGAAGGCTGAAGAGTTCGTGGAGTCGGCAACCATGAACCCGTCCTTTGAAGAGTCCGCGATGTTTGAGAACATGATCGATCTGATGTTCCAGCGCGAGTACGACGTGTACGTCTTCGACACGGCACCCACCGCCAATGCCAGGAGACTGCTTGGGATGAGCTCGGTGTACTCCCTCTGGGTGGGGAAAATGTTGAAGAGCCGGGAGGAGGCCAGGTCGCTGAGGGAACTGCTGTCATTCCGCAAGAAGAAAGAGGAGGATCCGTTGATGGACTACCTCCTCGGATTCAAAGATCGGATGGGCCGTGCCAGGGAACTGCTGACCGATGTGGAGAGGACCTCCTTCTTCTTCGTTACCCTTCCGGAGGCGCTCCCGATCGCCGTGATCACCCGTTTCATGCACTGGTTTGAGGAATTTGGCATCCCGGTGGGCGGAGTGCTGGTGAACATGCTGATCGATAAGAGCGCCGCCGGGGAGAACCCGCCGGAGTTCGTGCGAAACCGGATGTCCATGCAGACAGAGCACATGGACACCATCTGGAAGAGCTTCGATGGGAGTGTGAGGGCGATAGTGCCGCTCTTCGAGCCCGAGGTGCGAGGCCCGCGGATGCTGAAACGGGTCGCTGATATCGTCTTCGCGTAGTCCTTGGGAGCGGACTGACCGCGGGGGGGCAGGGTGTCTCGGCACTCGGCCCCCGGTTCTTCTTACTGAAGTCGTATCCCGATGGTATTGTGGGCACCCACCTTGCCGTTCTTGGTCCAGAACATGGTGCGCTCCACCACCGAGGGCAGGCTGGTGGTGATGCGGGCGGAGAAGGGTGCCGATGGTACGATCGTTCCCATGTCCAGGACGAGAGCGGTCGCGGGATCGACCGAGGCGTCCTTGACGACCACCTGGCCGTTCTCCTTCATCAGTTCCATGTGGATCTGCATAGGACTGCCATGGGGGTTCAGGATGCTGATCCTCTCGCTAAATGGGGGCGCCGTGGAGCCCTCCGCCAGTGCCCAGACTGTCCCCAGCTGTGAAGCTCCGTCGGTTGCGCAGGCTGCTTGAGACTCGTTGGCCGACGCTGCTGTTGCCCCGAGATATACGGAGCGCTCGGCGATGATCCCGCCGTCGGCGTCGACCTCGATGCCGAAGCTCCGTGCGGAGAATAGCTGGCTCAGGAACAGGCTCTGGCGGCTGGTGGGGGGCAGCAGCCGCTGGAAGTTGGCCTTCTGACCATCTGTGCCGAACAGGGTGATGTTGGCGGTGACCGGAACGGTACCCGGGTTCTGCAGCAAGAGCCACGTATCCACCGGAATATTGGGAACGATCGGCATGCCGGCCGCGAAATACCAGCCGCGCGACGGGGAAGTCATACCCGGAACAGCTGTGGTGGCGTTCCCAGGGAAGCGGTACATCGCCCGTTCGGCGATGAGAGGTTGGTCGCTTTCGATCCGCGTCGAGAAGGCGGCGTTGGGCAATACCTGGTTGACGAAGATGCTGGTGCGGGAGGTGGGTGGGAGCAGCATGTTGTTGGGCACCACGGTGCCGTTCTCCAGCAGATAGCTCACCCGAGCGGTGGCCGGAACGGGATTGGGGTTCTGCAGCAGGAGCCAGGTCTGGAAGGGGGCAGCCGTGGCCCCCTCCGCGAAGTACCAGGAGCGCGAGGGAGAACTGATAGCCGGGACGACGTCGCCATCGAAGCCGGCATACATCGATCTCTCGGCGAGGAGAGGCTGGGTGGCATCGATCCGCGTGCTGAAAGCTGTGTTGGGGATCAACTGGTTGGCGTAGAGGCTCGTCCGAGAGGTCGGGGCGAGCAGAAAGCTCCGGGTGATAGGGGGGCGCCCTTCCGGCATGAAGGTGACGGTGGCCGTCACCGGCGTGGTATTCGGGTTCTGAAGTAGGAACCAGGTGTCGAAGGGAGGCGTGGTGCTTCCCTCGGCGAAGTACCAACTCAGACTCGCCGAGTTGGCGGTCGACGACTGACCCGTCTGGTTGTTCGATGGAGTTGAGACAGCTTGATTGGTTGACTGCTGCCTGAGGCCGTCTATGTCCGGCCAAACCCGCGGATCCTCGTAGCCAAGTCTCCAGGCGGCGATCCCGGCGAGGTCCATCTGACTCACCAGCGCCAGCTTCGAGTCGAGGCTGGTGCGGTCCTCGAACCACACCTCGTGGTTGTGTCCGTTCTGGCTGTAGCTGAAGTGGGCGGACTGTGAGACCGCATCATGTTGGATGGGGGCCGACAGCTGGTTTGCCAGGGCGAGCGTCTCGGGGTAATGGAGGGCGCGGGCCGGCGGGCCGGTTGTGGTGTCCCAGTCGTAGCCGTATAGGGCGACGCCCAGCAGGATCTTGTCGTGCGGGATCTGGGAGGTGGCGTAAGAAAGGGAGTCCGCTACCCATTGTTGAGGGGCGGTCGAGCCCGGGATGCTGCTGCGAGCGGTGGTGTGACCGTATGCCATCAGCACGAAGAGATCGACACTGGGTGCGAGGCCCGCGTAGTCGAAGGCACCTGCCCAGCCCGTGTGGGTGTCGGTGGTCTTAGCGGGGATGGCCATGGTGACGAGTTTGCCTGCTGGGCGGAGGGTGGTGGCCAGCTGTGCCATGAACTGGGTGAGAGAGTCCCTGTCCCCCGAGTTCAGCCCCTCGAAGTCTATGTTGATACCGTCGTAGTCGGTCAGGGCCGCGGCGAGGTTGCTCACGGCCTGGGAGCGGGAGGTATCGGTTGCGAGCAGGGCGTGAGCGGTATCGGCCCCACCAGATAGAGTGACGGAGAGGATGGGCTTGGCTGGCAAAGAGCGGACCAGCGATATGACGTCGGGCGTAGCCTTGATCTGAAGTGAGGCGTCGGGTCCGATTGAGGCCCAGTGCAGGGCCACGTAGTCCAGCTCTCCGGAGCGCTGGCGGAGCGACGCCAAAGAGGTGGGATCGTTGGGAACGTAGTAGGCCCACCGGATCCGGCTGGTCGTTGGGGCAGCAGCCTGAGCGATGGGTGCCGTTGGAGCGCACCAGATCAACAACGGTCCGGAGAGGCTGGCTATCAGGAGAAACAGAAGAGTTCGAAGCAAGTGGAAGAACTCATCCAAGCAGAGAAGTTGTTGAGCGATTATAGCATATGGGGGTCGGGTTGGAATAGCATGGTGTAGAGGTGTGCTATAATGCCGGTTGCATCGGTGCTACAGCGGCGGTGCGCCTTCGATTGTGCCCCTGGTCACTGGTGGTGTGCTTCAGAATTGCTCCGGAGGCTTCTAGCTTGGATAGAGGAGATAGATTCGAGCGTTCTCGTCACAGAGACGACGATTTGCCCATTGAAGGCGAGTCCATCAGTTCGCCTCGGCGACGACGGGAGCAGTCGGAGCAGGTGCACGCAAGGCTCCTGGCGCTACTGGACGATCTGGAGTCGCTCATCGAGAAGGGGGTGCGGATCCCCTTTAGCTCCATGGTGCTAATCGACCGTGACGTGTACCTCGACGCGGTCGATGCTCTTCGGATCTCGTTGCCCGAGGCCGTGGTGCAGGCGGAGCGGATCGTGCGCGACAAGGATCGGGTGATCGCTCAGGCGGATGCGGAGGCTGAGCGAGTGATCTCGCTGGCCCGGGAGCAGGCGGCCTTCTTGATCTCCGATCGTCAGCTACTGAGGGCGGCGGAGACGCAGTCGGAGGCGATCTTGAACACCGCTCGCGAGGATGCGAAGGAGATTGTGTCGTCGGCGCAGAAGTACGCGAGTGATCTTCTCTCGCAGTTGGAGGCGGAGGCGACGAAGATTCTCGGTGAGATTCGGAATGCGATGAGTCAGGTCCGGTAGAGCAATTGGGAGAACTGGTCAGGGGGGACAATCAGAATTGATGCGACGGGAGCGGGATCCGAAGAGCGTGGATGAAGAATTGGTCGGCCTTACGGTCGGAGATGGGTTTAAGTTCGGCTGTGGTTTTGCGCTTGCGCTCGCAATTGGAGTGTTGGCGGGATTGGTCGTCCTGACCGGGTTTATGGCTGTTGGGGTTCTATTGGGGGTAAAGGTACCGCTGTTTGGATAGGGGATCGGGGCCTCGCGGTTAGGGGAGACGTTGTTCCTCGCAAAGAGATCGATGGAGAAGGCCCGCCAGATGCTGGCGGGCCTCTAAACGCACACGAGATTGTGGACTCGGACCTGGCTAGCTTTCCTTGCCTACCTGGTTGGCCAGTAGGATGGCCTCAGCCACTTCCCGCATGGACTTGCGGGTGTTCATGCTTAGCTTCTGGATTTTGCGGAAGGCCTCTGCCTCCTTCAGCCCCTGGGTGTCCATCAACACCCCCTTGGCCCGTTCGACGATCTTGCGAGTCTCCAGGATGTTCCGGGTGTCGGTGAGTTCCTTCTCGAGGGCCTTGAACTCGCGGAAACGGGCGAGCGCGACCTCGATAGCCGGGACGAGTTCGGACTCTCGGAAGGGCTTGACGATGTAGCCGACAACCCCTGCTTCCTTGGCCCCGTCGATCAACTCTTGCTGGGAGAAGGCTGTTAGCAAAAGGACGGGAGAAAGCCGTTCCTCCGTAAGGATCTTGGCGGCCTGAATGCCATCCAGGTCGGGCATCTTGATGTCCATTATCACCAGGTCGGGCCGCAATTCGCGAGCGAGGTTGACGGCGCTGATGCCGTCGCCAGTTTCACCCACGACGAGGTAGCCGAGATTGGTGAGCATCTCGCGCAAATCCATACGGATAATAGACTCATCGTCGGCGATGACCACGCGTGTCTGTGCCAACTCAGTCTCTCCTTATCGATCTAAGGTACAGCAATGAGTCCGGCGTGCCGTGGCCCGCTCTGGCCGGCCGCTCTTCCTCAAGCCTCGGGCAACTGCATACAGTCATAATATACTGAGGCATAAGTTAGCGTCAACCTTGGGAGGAAGCTACTTCCGCGACTGTCAGACGCGGGAAGGACACGCGGGCGTGGACGCCGTTTGTGTTCTGGAGGGCAAACCGGCCCTTCAGGTCCTCCCGAACGAGGGTCTGGACAATTTGCAGCCCGAGGCTGCCGTCGCGCTCGATATCGAAGCCGGGGGGCAAACCTTGACCGTTGTCGGCGACCTCGATGACCATATGGTCGGTTTCGGCACGGAGTGTAACCTGTATGGAGCCCTCGTTCTTGACCTCAAAGCCGTGCTCCACGGCGTTCTGGAGCAGTTCGTTGATGACGAGTGCGCAGGAGGTCGCCTGTTGCGGCGGCAGCGAGAAGTCATCGCCGTCGAGGGAGATGTGAATGCTCTTGACGGGATCGAGTATGCCCTGAGTGACCTCGCTTAGGATCCGCTGGGTGACCTCTCGGATGCTGATGAAGTTGGTATCCTCGGGGCTTTCTTCTTTGGACAGGAACTCGTGAACAAGGGCGATGCTGAGTATCCGGTTGATGCTCTGCTTCAGCATGTCGAGCACTTCGGGCGAGCCGGTGCGGCGGGCCTGCATTCTGAGGAGCGCCGCGATAGTCTGAAGGTTGTTCTTGACCCTATGGTGGATTTCACGAATCAGGGCGGACTTGACCCGGAGCGCTTGGTCCTTGCGCTGTTCCTCTGTGATGTCCTCTATCAGGATAATTGCGCTGCCCGGCCGGTGCTGTTTGCCGAGCAGCCTTCGGATGAAGGTCCGGCTTGGTATGGGAGGGAGCGGGATGGCCCGCTTGAGCCAGATGAAGTTGTGCTCCTCTATTCGCTGTTCGAGGCAGCGGGCTCGCTCCATCGCCTTGAAGCAGATGTGCTCGGTCGTGTCCAACTCCGAGAGGCGTCGGTTTAGCAGGCTGGTGGTGTAGCCTAGCTTCCGGTAGAGTTGCTCGGCTAGCGAGCTCATGTAGAGGATGCGGGCGCTGCTGTCGATTATCAGGGTGGCGTAGTGTTCGCTGAGACGTGCGAGTTGGTCGGCACCCTCGACGCGGCCCGTCAGTACCTCGGTGTAGAGGCGAGCGATAGTTTCGCGGAAGATAGAGTTCTTCTTCCGTCGGCGTTCAAACTCGAGCAGGTTCATCTCGACGCTGAGGATCGCGATGAGGTCCCCTCGGGAGTTGTAGATGGGATGGGTATCCAGCATGGTTGGGGCGCCGCGGATGAGTTGGCCCTTCACGCCGTGAGCCATATGGCCGGCGAACAGTGCTCGGTGAATGGTGGGAGCGGACTCCCGAGACAAGCTATGCCCCACGAACGACTCGGGGTAGAGCGGCGGGACGGAGGTGGGTTTGGCTTGGGCCACCACCAGGGCGCAATCGTCCGATCGAACGTAGAGGAGGAGGTCGGCGTGAGACACGTCGGCGAGAAGATCCAGACCCTCGGTGATCCTGTGCAGGAGGGCCAGATCTTCCGTTCGGAAGTCGATGCCGAGCTGAAATACGCCGGCCAGTTGCGCTGAATGGTGCCCCATTGCATACACTTCCGACGTTGGTATTGAGTGGCTACGCAGGTACAAGGTCCGTGTTCAGCTTCAAGATTCCCCCAGGCACGGGCCTGCGTGGAGAATAGATGGTCGGGGTGGCCCGATTCGAACGGGCGACCACTTGAACCCCATTCAAGTGCGCTACCAGACTGCGCTACACCCCGTAGAAGCTCCACAGAGGGGCTGATCTCCAGTTGACGAGCCTAGCCCATGGAGGCGTGCACTTGGATTGTATCAGAGAGCGCCTTTGTGCTGCAAGTGTTGGGCTATTGACGGTCCTAGTGGAAGATGCCACAATGGTTTGTCGGCTGTAATGGGGCACTCTGTGTGGTCCTCCCGCGTAGCAGCCTCTCAGACATTGGCTAGTTGTCGAAGCTTCTTCAGGGCATCGAGCCCGCTGAACTTTCCTAGAAACGTTGTGGAGCATCGCCATGGGACTGTATGGAATCGGTCGTGGGCGGTTACCTCGGCTTCGGCTGTTGCTACATTTGGTGGTTGGTTTGGTGGGGCTGGTTGGACTGATGTGGTCGGCGGAGCCGGCCGCAGCGTTTACTCCTTGGTGGGTACAGAACTACCGAGAGACTGACCTGTGGTCGGGAATGGAGGGTGGCGCGTCTTCGTTTGGTCGGTTGCCCCAATGGAGTTACTTGGAGGTCGTGGCGCCGCAAACGGGGCCGCGTCTGTATGTATTCAACCCGGCAACCAACAACTACGCTTATGTGGAGGCTTCTGCGGTTGGGCCTAGCGGGGCACCTGTCGTTGGCGGGTCGCGGGCCGCTGCTACGTCCGTGGCGGGTGTGCAGGCGGGGGGCAGTAATGGCGGGGGTGCCGGCTTCAAGAGCTGGTGGGTGGAGAATTTCAGGGAGACCGAACTGTGGTCCGGGGAAGGACCGAGGGCCCTGTCATTCGGGAAGCTCAAGCAATGGTCGTTTCTTAGCGTTGCTAGACCACAGGATGGGCCACGGCTGTACGTCTATAATCCGCTGTCTGGTAACTATGCGTACGTGGACGCGTCCGCGGTTGGACCGAGCGGGCCGCCGCCTAGCGGCGGGGTGAGTGGTGCGTCGGTCGGTTCTGGGAGTGGAGTGAGACAGCTGCCTCAGACCGCCGGTGACTACCAGCCTTGGTGGGTATCGAATTTTCACGAGACGGATTTGTGGGCTGGACCCGAGCCTGACGCGACTGTGGTGGAGAAGGTGCCGCAGTTTCGGCGCTTCTTGGTGGTGAAACCCCAGTCGGGTGATAGGCTTCGGGTGTGGGATCCGGTGAGTCAGGGTTATGGTTACCTCGATGCCTCGGCGGTGGGTCCGTCTGGTCCTTCCGTGTGGATAGGAGCCAGACCCCCTGTGGTGGTGCGGCAAGTGAATTTGCCAGGTCGGACGGTCACGGAGTCGGATCCTGTGTATGCGAGGGATCTGGCGGTTTTCGATGAGGAGACGGAGGTCACTCTGATGCCGAACAACAGCTCCGTGGAGGTGAAGGATCTGGTGAAAGCCAGCGATGGGTCGGGGTGGTATCTTCTTGGCGACGGACTGTATATGCGGACGAGCGAGGTTCGAATACCTCGGCCCTTGTCGTCAGTGGAGCTGCGAAGTGGTCGATGGATCGATGCGGATCTCGCCTTACCGACGCTGGTCACCGCCTATGATGGGAACAAGGTTGTGCGTACGATGCTTGCTATCCGTGGTATCACCGGGACGCCGACGAGGCCTGGAACTTTTAGGATCGAACGGCGTGTGGAAGACGAGACGATGGATAGCGAGACCATTGGCATTCCTCGTGATAGCCCGAAGGGCTACCTCTTGAAGCACGTGCTATACACTCAGTACTTCACCGACGATGGAGCTGCGCTGCACTACAATTGGTGGCTTGGGAAGTTCGGCTTTCCCGGGAGCCATGGTTGCCTCGGCCTGAACTTGGAGGATTCCAAGTGGCTCTGGGATTGGGCTACCGTGGGGACGCCAGTTGTGGTGCGCGACAGCAACAGTGTTTCGATGCTGATGACCGCGGACAGCGTGGGTGGCGGTCGCTAGTGGTCGACCAATGCGATTTCGATGGGTAGGGCGGGGGATAAACCCCATACGCGTTAACTTAAGCATAGGCTGGTTGTAGTAGGACCTCGTTCATATGCGCAACCCTTTGAGGAATAGT
>DAHXJB010000241.1:0-2893 GCA_027372455.1 Chloroflexota bacterium
TCCCACCGCCAGCAGAAGCGCGCTGGCCGCGGAGAGCAGAGCAGCCAGCAGGTAGACGTAGGAGATAGGGGTGTGGAGGCCGTCTATCATAAGACCGCCCAGCGCGGGTCCCACAGCCGAGCCCACCGGCCAGGTAGCCCCGAAAAGGGCAATTGCCATGCCCAGCCGTCGTTGGGGGGTCACCTCTCGCATGGCCGCCAGCATGACCCCGCTGTTCCCCAACTGGAAACCCGCGAGCAATATGCTCCCCGCCAGTTGCCAGGGCTGCCGGCTCAGGGCGATGAAGGTAAACATCACCGCCTCCACCAGCGCGCTGCGGAGTATGACTGCTTTCCGGCTGTACTTGTCGGCCCACACGCCCCAGAGGGGCACCAGCGGCAGGCCGAAGACAAAGACCAGGGCACCGAGCGCGCCGACCCAGCGTGGGATCTCAGACTTGGGCAGCCCCAATGCCGCGAGATAGAGGGGCATGAAGGCGAAGACCTGGCTGATACCCATGGCTTCGACGATGGAGGTGACTGTGAAGACGGCCAGAACGAGCGTCCATGGTTGCGACGGACGCTCGACTCCAGCTTCCAGCGTGCGAGAACGATCGGTCATCGGCTCTATCCCCCTCCCCTGGACACTACCATACCAGGGAATCGGAAGAGAGGGAACAGCCACAGCCGGACCGATCCGGCCGAAAATTGGCTTCCTCCATGGCAAACACGGGGCCAACAGCTATTAGTCGGCCCTCGACCCACGGAGGAAAGCAGCGAGCCGCCGGATACCCTCAGCCAACTGGCCGTCCGCCGTCGCCAGCGATAGCCGGACGTGGTTCCTCGACTGCTGGCCAAAGGTCGCGCCGGGCGCTACAGCAACCCGGGCCTCTTTCAGTAGCAGCTTCGCAAACTCATAGGACTCCATTGCAGCACTTGAGACGTCGACCAGCAGGTAGAAGGCGCCGCTCGGGCGGGAGAATGGCACGTCCAGATCGGCCAGCATGGAAACAGCCATGTCTCTACGGCGCCTGTAGGCCTCCACCATCTCGACCACACAGTCCTGCGGTCCATCCAGGGCAGCCTCTCCGGCCTTCTGAGAGACAGCTGAGGCGCAGGAAACCAGCGGCTCCTGCAACTTGCCAACCATCGCCGCCACCTCTCTGGAAGCCACCACGTAGCCAAGCCGCCATCCGGTCATAGCGTAGGTCTTGGAGAAACCATGAACACTGATAACCCGACCGTCGATGTCGAAACCGCGGGCGCTCACATGCTCGGCATCGAAAAGGATCTGCTCGTACACCTCGTCGGAAACCAGGAAGATGTCGTGCTCCCTGACGATCTCCACCAGCCGCTCCACCGTTGCCCTGGGGAAAACGGCCCCCGTGGGATTAGATGGGCTGTTGATAACGATAGCCTTGGTGCGCAGTGTGATCGCCTTCTCCAGTTCGTCGAGATCGGGGATGAAGCCGTTGGCCGGATCGAGGAGATACTGCCTCGGGACCCCTCGATTCACGATGACCATCATCTCGTTGTTAGGCCAGCCCGGATCTGGAATGAGCACCTCGTCACCGGGCTCGAGGATGGCCGCAAGGGAGCTTACGATGCCGGCGACCGCCCCTGGAGTAACCACGATGTTGTCTGGCTCGGTCTGCAGGCCGTTCACACGCTGGAGCTTCTGCACCAACTTCTCCCGCAGGGATAGAAACCCCACGTTTGGGGTGTACTTGGTGAACCCTTCCAGGGCCGCCCTGTGGGCAGCCTCCACTATGTGGGCCGGCGTCTGGAAGCTGGGCTCACCCACCTCCAAATGTATGACGTCTTTCATGGTTCCGGCCAAGTCCATGACTACCCGTATGCCGGAACGTCGCATCTCCACTACACTCTGGGCCAGACGTGCCACTGATCCCTCCTCACACTTTGGGAACGAGAATTGTGCCGACTGAGCCTCCCTCAGGTCGTCAATCGCCAACCACCATCCATGACGAAGGTATGACCGGTAACTGAACGCATGGCCGGAGAGGTACAAATGAGTGCCATCATCTCGGCTACCTCGGGTCGGGTGACCAGCAGCTTCAAGGGAGCGGCCTGAGTGGCTCGATCCGAAAAACCGGGCTCGAAGTCATCCATGATAGCAGCGCTCTCGGAGATCTGACCCGGGGCGATGGTGTTGACGGTGATCTCCGGTCCCAACTCCACGGCTAGCGTCTCTGCAAGCGTGATCACCGATGCCTTGGCAAGGCTGTATATGGAGTGAGTGCGAATAAAAGAGGACCCTGCCGACATCAGGATGACACGTCCCCACCCGCGCTCCTTCATCCCGGGTGCTACCTCCCTGGTCAGCAGGTAGGCCGCCTTCAGGTTCACCCCGAGGATGGTGTCCCACTCCTTTTCTGCCATTTGTGTGAAGGGGGTCATAGCGAATGGACCTGCACAGTGGATCAAGACATCGACTGGGCCTAGGGCCGCGACCGTTCGCGCCACCAGCTGCTTCACCTGATCGCTCTTCTGCACGTCGGCCTCCAAGGCCACAGCTCTGGCTCCCCCAGCTCGAAGCTCCTCTGCCAACTGTTCAGCCTTCTCGCCGTCCCCATAATGGTTGATGGCAACGGCTGCTCCCAGCTCTACCATCCGCCGCGCTCCGGCCTCCCCCAGGTTTCGAGACCCGCCGGTGATCAGCACGTTCTTCCCGTTCAAAGACGCTTTATTCAGCATCGCTTCAAGGTCCCCTCACTATCAATCGACAGACTCTGCCTGCTGGACCGCTACTCGAAACAGGCAACGTAGTGCCCTCCCCCTACATCTTGGAGGGCAGGCGCTTCTGTATCACATCCGGGCTTTCGACGGCTGCAGCGATCATGGAAAGCGCAACCCTTGATTGGGGAGAAGAGGCTGGGCGGCTCGCCCTCCAGGAT
>DAHXJB010000243.1:0-2340 GCA_027372455.1 Chloroflexota bacterium
GCTACGTCGTGTTGTTTCGGTCGCTGGAACGTTCTTTTCTCCTGTTCATGGCAGGTATAATCCTTAACGGCTGAGGGATTGACGGAAGGAGCGGCTGTGACGAGGCATCGCATGCCCTGCACTCAACCTCGATGTGGTCGCCCTTGTCTGGCCTTCAGGTAGGATGTTGAGCGCGAGCCGATCCCCTGTTCTGCATTAGTTGCGCGGAGAGAGGAGGAACCATGGACCCTATGAGCCAGTCTGCCGGCCGTACCGTCCACCAACTGAGGGTTACTCTCGTGGGCATCGCCCCGCCCATATGGCGGCAGTTCCAGGTTGAGAGCGACACTACCCTGTACAGGCTGCACCAGATACTACAGATCGTGATGGGTTTGGAGAACTACCACTTATACCAGTTCACGGCAGGTGGAACCGAGTACGGCGAGCCCGATCCCGACTTCGGTATGCCAGTGAGAAGCTCCAGGACCGTCAGGCTGAGCCAGATTGCCCCCAGTCGTCGGAACAAGTTCCTGTACGTATACGACTTTGGCGACAACTGGGAGCATGAGATCCTCGTCGAGAGGATTGGGAGCCCTGAGGTGGGGGGCCGATATCCTGTTTGTCTCGCTGGCGAACGGGCATGCCCGCCCGAGGATTGCGGTGGCGTTTGGGGCTATACCGATCTGCTGGAGATCATCCGTTCACCCGACGACGAGAGGTACGAAGAGATGATGGAGTGGCTCGGCGGCAGCTTCGACCCTGAGCGCTTCGACCTCGAGGCCGTCAATCGGGATCTGAGGAGAATCAGGACCGTCCTGAAGACTCGAGGATAGGCTGGCCGGCTCGAGACGGGCCACTCGGACCTTGTCGTATCCGGTTGGTTCGTTGGAAGCCCCGTGCTCTCCTGCCATCTTGCGCTCACCTCATGCTTCGATCCCTCTCTCGGGGTCCTCTTATACGTCGAGTAGCTGATACAATAATGTTACCATGATCACTATTCCGTCTATCACAGAACAGCAGATTCGAGCGTGGATCGATGGCCGGAGCCTCGAGCGAGGCGAGGCTTACCTCCAGAATGGCGCCCTTTTCGAGCTGCGCCGGCAGGGAGTCCGCCTTAAGGCCCGATGCCAGGGCTCTGGCGCTGAGGCTTACTACGTCCAGGCGACCCTGGGAACACAGGGTGTCGTCGCCGCTGCCTGTTCCTGTCCGGTAGGGGGCGGGGGGCGCTGCAAGCACGTCGCGGCGCTGCTACTGGCGTGGCAGAGAACCCCCGGCGAGTTCGTGGAGCTGGAAGAGATGGACAGCGCCTTGGAGCGGCGCAGCAAGGCGGAGCTGATTGCCCTGGTCAAGCAGATGCTGCGCCAGCAGCCCGATCTGGAGTCGCTGCTGGCGATACCTCTGCCCTCCTCGGAGAAACAGGTCACTCAGGCGGATCCGGAAGTTTACCGCCGAGAGGTCTTGGCGGCATTTCGCCGCGGAGGGGACGACTGGGGAGCAACCGCGAGGATCGCTCGGGAACTGCTGACCATCACCGCCATCGGCGACGGATTCCTGGGGCAGGAGGATTACGTGGGCGCGGTGGCCGTCTACCAGCCGGTCCTGGCCGAAGTGCTGGAGCAGTTCGAGAGCTACAGGGATGAGGAGGGCTCCCTGTACAGAGTGATCGGCGCCTGCGTCGAGGGGTTGGGCGCTTGCCTCACCAATCAGCAGGATCCGGCAACGCGGGAGGTTATCCTGCGATCGCTCTTCGCCGTCTATCGCTCGGATGTGGAGTCCGGAGGGGCCGGTTTCGGGGAGGATGCCGTGGAGTTGCTGCTGGGAAGCACGAACCCAGCGGAGCGCGGCATGATCGCCACCTGGGTTCGTGACGCGCTTCCCCGGGGATCGAGCTGGAGCGACGGCTGGGAGCGGCAAACATTCGGCGGGTTCCTGCTGGAGCTGGAGGGGGACGTTCTGGATGACGAGATGTTCCTTGGCGTGTGTCGCGAGACCGGGCGCGTCCACGATCTAGTAGACCGCCTCCTGGATCTGAGTTGGGTGGGGGAGGCGGTCACGGAGGCGCGGAAGGCTGGCGACTACGACTCGCTCGGGCTGGCCGATATCTTTCTTCGGCACGAGCAAGGCGATGTGGCCGAGCGCCTGATGCTGGAGCGGGCGGAGAAGACCACGGACACGCGCGTTCTGGAATGGCTGGAGAGCTACTATCGGTCCCATGGCGGGGATAGCGCCGCCCTGGCGCTGGCCGAGAGGATATTCCGCTTGCGTCCTAGCCTGGAGAAGTACAGGGAGTTGCGGGATCTGGCGGAACGGCTCGGTCGGTGGGACTCCCTTCGGCTGGGATTGCTGGGGTTCCTCCAGGAG
>DAHXJB010000279.1:0-3418 GCA_027372455.1 Chloroflexota bacterium
GCCTTTCAGGTCGGGGAGCAGCGCAAGAGCACCAATCCCGACGATCACTGCCACTGGTACGTTCACATACAAGCCCCAACGCCAGCTCAGGTAGGTAGTCACCAGCCCGCTCAGAATGAAGCCGACTGCAACCCCCGCGATGAGGGTTGCGGTGAAGATGCCCATCGCCTTGGCCCGTTCCCTCGGCTCAGTGAACATGATGGCGAGCATGGAGCGCGTCGAGGGCACCAGCATCGCACCGAACGCCCCTTGAAGGGCGCGTGCGCCGATCAGCATCCAGCCTCCGACGGCGGCACCTCCCATCGCGGAAGCGAGAACGAACCCGGTCACCCCGATGAGGAGGGCGCGCCTGTGACCCAGGCGATCCGCCAGACGCCCGCCGGGCAGCAGCAAGCCACCGTAGGCCAGGGTGTAGGCAGCTACCACCCACTGTCGGGATATATCCGACATACCCAGCGACTTCTGCGCCGATGGGAGAGCCACGATGACGATTGCCGTGTCCATGGTGACCATCAGTGTGGCCAGGGCGATCACGGCCAGAGCCCACCGGTGGCCTTGCCGTCCACTCGCGGGAAAGGTTGGCGTTCCCGCCCTACATTCAGTTGTCTCATTGGCGTCCACCACGTCCTCAACCTCCGGTACCCGGCTTGGTAAGATACGCACAGTATCTAATGCTAGACAGGGTAAACCGGAGGTTGTAGACTTGTCAATAGGGAACGTAGCGTATCCAATGGAGGTGAGGATGGCAGCCGGTCGAGGGGATCCAGCGGTGCATTCGGCCCCGCATCGTCCCAGTGGAGGGCGTCGCGGCCCTTCGCGGCGTCGCGGTGCCACCTTGGAAGACGCCATTCTGCGGGCTGCCTGGGAAGAGCTTGTCACGGTCGGTTATGCCAACCTGACGATGGAGGGCGTTGCTGCCAGAGCGGGGACCAGCAAGACTGTAATCTACCGCCGATGGCGGAACCGTGCTGAGCTGGTAATCGCCGCCATGCGGCTGCACGCGCCCATGCTGTCCGGTGATGTCCCGGACACGGGTTCGGTACGCGGCGACGTTCTGGCGTTGCTGCGCAGGGTGGGACAGCGTCTTGCCGAGTTAGGCCCAGAGACGATATTCGGTTTGCTGTCTGAGCTCGTCCAGGACGCAGATCTCTCTTCGTACGTGCAGGCGCAGCAGACTGGCTTGGATGCGATGATGACCATCCTGAAGCGTGGTGCCGAGCGCGGTGAGGTGCGCCTCGACAAGGTCACCCCCCGGATTGCATCCCTTCCTGTCGACCTTCTCCGGCATGAGCTGTTCGTGACCCGCGCTCCCGTGCCCGAGACCGTTCTTACCGAGATCGTCGACGACATCTTCTTGCCGCTGATCCGCACCTGACTCGGAGCTGCGTCATGACCCGATGACAAGAACAGGTCTCTGGGGGTTGCCTCAAGGAGAAGGTTGCAGCCAATCGACTCTACGGCTTATCTTCGCTCTGCTGGGCGTGGTCCACGTCTTGTCCGGCAGAAAGCTCTTGAGACGGCTCTCCCTTCTGGCAGAGGGTGACCGATATATGCGGCTCCAAGTTTACGGCGCCGTTGTTCGTGAAGGTCACCCAAGGTCGCCCCCAGGTTCATTTCGCCTCTACCTTCCAGCCGGATGCCGCTAGGCGCTCCAGTCTTTCTATTTGTCGGATCCCGGAAACAAGGATCCCCTCAGCCTTAATCAGCTCCGATGCGTCTCTCCTGACACCCGAGGTGGCTATGATCCAGTGTTTGCGGAAGGCCAGACCCTCGGCCTTTTGTATGACGTGGATGGTTTTCAGGAATCTCTCTACTTGCTTGCGCGTCAAGGCGCCTCGACGGTGCTTGGCCTCGACCCCCCAGCAGTCCTCTGGCCTGTCCCCGGTTGCCACCACCTCCAGTTCGTAGCTGTCCGGTCCGTCGCAGTAGAGTCCCTTCGGGTCGTCGACCTTTACCTGTCGGACATCTTTGACCTTGGGAAGACTGATCTTCCCCTCCACTCCGAACTGCTTGCCTTCGACCTCCTGGCCGGCGAACTGCCTGACCAGGTTCTCCACCCGCTTCTCAAAGAGCTTCCCCATCGTGGTCCGGTCGTCAGCGTGCCTCTGCTCGTACCACGCTATGAGCCTCTGGACGGCTCGCTGGTCGGAGAGTATGCCCTGAGGATCCTGCCTCGCCGGCTCCGCAGCAAGCCACAGCGCGAAGAGAGGGTCCAGCAAGGAAAGAGCGCCGTCCTGCTGTGCTACGAAGTCGGTGTCGATCAGTCGGTTGACCGCATCGTAGATCTCGGTGCGCCCGTGGCCATGGATCCGGCGTAGCAGGCTGGTGCGGGTAATGGGTTGGTGCAGAGCTACATTGGTCAGCACCTCCTCCAGCAGACTCTTCTCCGCGGCCGCAGTATCCTCTAGAGCCGTTTTTCTCAAGTAGGCGCAGTGCTGGCCTATGTTGGTGCCCCTACCGAATAGCTCCTGCTGGAACGCCAGATCGATGATGTCAGGGGTCACGCACCTGGTGCTGGCCCGGGCCAACTGGCGTGCCCTGTGTGCTATGGCATGGACGTACAACGGCCATCCCCCCGAGAGCCTGTACAGCCGTTCCACCGCCGCAGGCTCGTACTGGACTCCCTCATCGTCCCAAACCTTTGTAGCGAGTTCCGCAGTCGCTTCGACGCTGAATGGGGTCCATTGGAACGGCGGTGAATCGGGTGAAAAGCGGGGATTCGCTACCTTCGATCATCTCCCGGAGCGCCGTTACCTTGGACCCGGCCACGGCAAAGGCGACCCTGCCTTGGCGGTCCAATGCTGCTCTTAGAGTGCCTAGGAGGTTGATAGTTCCGGGGGCATCATGCAGCCGGGTGATGTCCTGGAACTCATCCAGCATCACCAGCAGTGGGATGCTAAGGATCTCGGAGATGTGAGCAGGGAGGCTCATAACCGAGATAAGCACCTCACCGAAGTCGGGTTTCTCCAACCAGTAGAAGATCTCCTTCACCAGAACCGCCAGCTTGGGATTGAGTATCGCCGCTGTTTCGAGCAGCGCCTCTTCCGTTCACACCAACGGTGGTTCCATCCCCTTCTTTCTGGCAGCGGTGGCGAGCAACTGGCCTACCAGTGACCGGGTGAAGCTCTCCGGGCTGGACACGACATTGTCCAGCGCCACGTAGCAGATCGGAAACGCCGGATGGCGGCGGCGCACCTCGTCCAGCAGGACAGTCTTGCCAATTCTGCGTAGGCCCAGGAGCGCCAGATGGCGGCGATGTCCCCGCTCCAGATCTCTCAGGAGTGAGTCGAACTCGTCCAGCTCCCGGACCCGGTCGACGAAAATGGGAGGCAGCGATTCTTCAGACACGAAGATCACCTCTGACAAAGGGTGCAGTAAGTTATTATCCGCGATTTGCGGATTCGATGCTACCGCAGCA
>DAHXJB010000282.1:0-35836 GCA_027372455.1 Chloroflexota bacterium
GGGTAGTTGTACCACTTGTCCCATACCGAGGAACCGAAAAACCCGGTGACTACCGGCACCTCCAGGGCCGCGGCCGCCTGCGCCACCAGCTTGATCCGCTCCGAGCCGTACCGGACCCGTTCATCGGCACCTTGGACCGGGGTCCAGCCGTCCACGGTCCAATCGTGGGGTCCAAGTACCAGTTGTCCCTCCCGTCCGTCGCTCAGGGCAGAGATCTCCAGGCCGTAGCCCCTCACAAGTCGCAGAAGACTTCTCCCGCCATCGGCTAGCACAGCTTCCACGTTCAGGTGGGGGTTTCCCTTCCATGCCGGTAGCTCCACCATCTCATAGCCGAGCCCGGCCACGAACCGGAGCACATCCTCGAGCGGCTTGTCTTGAAACAGCGCCGTAAAGATGCCCAGCTTCATTGGTCCTCTTTCCCCCTCTCCCTGCCCTACGAGTTTTTATCGTCGCCTTACAGCCCTGGCCCGTAGTCGATGCTCACCCTGGAGCCCGTTTCCGCCGAGGCAAGGATGGCGTCGCAGATCACAGCCGCTCGATAGCCATCCTCGAAGGTGGCCCCGTATGGGGCGACCTCCCCGTTCCCGGCGATCGCTTCCAACAGGTGGGCCATCTCGTGGACGAAGGTATGGTCCCAACCCAGGGGATGCCGCGGCCACCACCGAGCGGCGAATGGATGGTTGGCGCTGTTCACGTGAATGGTGCGATAGCCCGCCAAACCAGCCTTCTCGTCCTCTCTGAGGTAGAGCTGCAACTCGTTCAGCCGCTCCAGGTTGAACTGCAGGCTCCCTTCCGAGCCATTGATCTCGAATTCCATCCGGTTCTGACTCCCGGGGCACATCTTTGAGCCCTCCAGCATCCCGGTGGCGCCGTTTTCAAAGAGCAACATCGCCTGGAAAGCGTCGTCGGTGGTCACGGGGGCCGTTCGAGAGGGATCGCCGGTCAGCGGTCTCTCGGCGATGAAGGTCGAGGTGGCACCGGCGACGGAGGCAGGCTCTCCAACCAGAAAACGGGCAAGGTCGACGATGTGGGAACCCAGATCGCCGATCGCCCCGGAGCCCGCCACGTCCCGGTCCATTCGCCAGGCCATTGGGAAGGAAGGATCCACAAAGGCGGTGTTCTGGTAGCGCGCTCGGAAGTGGTAGATCCTCCCCAGCCTGCCCTCCTCCATGATCTGCCTGGCCAGCCGAATGGCGGGCACGAACCGATAGTTGAACCCGCACATGTGCTTGACCCCCGCGGCGCGCACCGCCTCCAGCATTCGGCGAGCCTCGGTGGCATTGCGTCCCAATGGCTTCTCGCAGAGGACGTGCTTCCCCGCTCTGGCCGCGGCTATGCATGGCTCCTCGTGGAGGCCGTTGGGACCGGTGTCGTCAAACAGATCGATTCGCTCGTCGGCGATCAATTGCTCCCAGTCCTGGTACCAGGAGGAATAGCCGAACCGTCTGGCAAAATCGGTTCCCTTCTCTTCGGACCGAGAGGACACCCCCACCAGCCGCGGCTCCAGGGGCAGCGGCGAGAAGAATTGGGGGAGGCGGCGGAAGGCGCTGCTGTGGGCGCGCCCCATCGAGCCGTAGCCGAGGAGCCCTATCCCCAGAATGCCCTTGCGGGAATCGCGGTCGCGACCAATAGATTCCAAATGTGAGCTCCTTTTGATCGAGATCAGGGATCGCTCGGTGATCGCTGGGTGTTGGAGTACGCGAACGCGGCGAACCGTGCGGAACGCATTGTCGCTACTTTGTGGAGGATGTCAAGAGGCTGGCTCAACGGGCAGACTCGAATACGAAAGGGGCCGGGAGGAGGATCGAAACGCTAGCCCGCAGCCCACCTTCCGCTGCTTCCGAACAGCCGGGCGAAATCCCCGTCGAAATGCTGGAGGAACTGGTGCATCTCCAGAACGTCGTCCGGCGTCACAGGATCGGAGAGAGTGGGCGCCTCGATCTCAGGATGGGCTTCCTCCTCAAGGGAAGAAACCTTGCCGGGTACGGAAATTCTGGTGAAGGTGGCGGAGGTGGCGGAGGTCTGACCGTCGCTCTTCAGGAGGGCAGCCACCAGACCCTGAGTATGGCAACGGTCGCATGTGACCGTGAGAAACCACAACTCATCCTTGTGGCCAAGGACCTTGATCCTGTCGGGCTCGTAGGTGGAGCCGCAGACGTTACACTTGACGGCTGCCATCAGCCTCCTGACCATCTGCTCCGGCCGCTCCTGCTCCACACCGATAACCCCGTTCACTTCGGCTCGGAAGGACCTTCCTTACCCTTGCCGAGATCGTCCATATCCAGGGTCTCAATAAACTGTCGGAAGATGGAGAGCCTCTCGTCATCTATGCCGGGGCCTGACTCCACCTCAGCTTCCCCCTCCAAGAGGGTTTGTTCCTGTTCACCTTCCTCACCCTCCGTGTCCAGTTTCATCCCCGCCTGATCCAGGACCGACTCGGCGACGTAGATGGGAACTCCGAGTCGAACGGCCAGGGCTATGGCGTCGCTGGGACGCGAATCGATCTCCAGGTGGCGCCCATCTGCGTCCAGCACCAGCTTGGCGAAGAAGGTATCATCGGCCAGATCGTTGATGACGACACTCACAACCTGTGCGCCGAGGGCAGAGATGACCGACCGCAACAGATCGTGGGTCAGGGGACGGCTAACCTGCACATTCTGCAAAGGGATAGCGATGGCGTCGGCCTCAAAATGGCCAATCCAGATCGGAAGGTAGCGTCCATCTTGCTTTTCCTTGAGCATGACCACCCGTTTGTAGTTGGCCATGTTCACACGGATGCTCTCAACGAAAACCTCGATCACGCCTCTGTCTCCTTTGCCGCTTGTGCGGTTCCCAGGGAGAGATGAACAGGAGATAGCTGAAGTAGTACAGCCAGTACTATTGATATCTCCTGTTGTTCATTCTACACCGTCACCCCCAATTTCGCAAAACCGAAGGGGCCCTAACCAGGGCCTTCTAGTCTTCCCATGCCAAAGCCACAAAGTGCGCCGCCGAGGCCACGGCCGTGTCATGCTGAGCATCAGCGAAGCATCTCGTCGCGACTGGAGAGATCCTTCGCTGTCGCTTTCAATGACATCGAGTCCGAGCCGATGTCATTCCAGGTATCTGGCGGCATCCCGCTGCCGCCTGCCTTGGCTCAGGATGACAACTAAGAGGCCCTGGGGCCGTAACATTTCCGAAGGTAGTGCACGAACGGTGCCATTTTCGGCCAAGCAAGATCAACGGCCGATCCAGGGATGGGTCCCCCAAGGACAGAGGGCTCAGACCCCCGCTGCCTCCGGCTGGTCGGATGCCGCCACCACTTCCACCGTCTCCGGCTGCTCGGATACTGCCACAACCCCCGGTGCCGCGGCTGTGGCCTTGGTGGCCCTGAGCTTTCGGATCCTTTGAGCCGGGGTGGTGGTCTCTGTGAGCGCGGCGGCCCTCTTCATCCTTCGAAACCGCTTCCGGGCGATCACGGCCGGACGCATCGAATAGCCGTTGCGAGGGATCACGGTTTCAGAACTCGGAGCCTCCTCCACGACCGGAGTGGCCATCGGGCGAGCTTCTTCTGCCACAGCCGGTGAAGTGCTCTGACCTTGTGGCTGGTCAGGTTGGATCAGCGCATCCAAAGTGAGCTCTCGATTGAACTCCTGGGTTATGCTGTCGGTGGCTCTGCGGAACTCGCGGATCGCCCTGCCGAGACCCTGGCCGATCTCGGGCAGCTTGCCCGGACCGAAAACGATGAGGGCCAGGACCATGACCAGCAGCAGCTCACCGGGACCCATTCCAAGGAAATTCATGAGATCATCCTTTCCCGCGCCAATAGTTTCCAGAGGATAACCAGAGCGAAAAGCGATTACTACGTACGCGGATTATAACTCCGGCCAGGGGGATGCACCAGTGCAACGGCAAGAGGGGATGCGAATCGAGGTCCCGTCACCTCTCCATTGGGATAACTGTACCCTGCTCGATGTGAAACAGATCCGCACGGGCCAGAAACTCGGGTGAAAAGGGATCCAGGTCGGTAGCGGTGATCAGCGTTTGGCCGGAGCTATCGATGGTCTCCAGCAGCAGACGGCGGCGCGCCTGATCCAGCTCAGACATAACGTCGTCCAGCAGCAGGATTGGCTGCTCTCCGGTGGCAGCACGCATGTACTCCGTCTCGGACAGCTTGAGCGCCAGGGCCACCGCCCGCTGTTCCCCCCTTGAGCCATACACGTTCATGTCGATCCCGTCCGCCAGGAACAACAGTTCGTCCCTGTGTGGGCCCACGAGCGACATCCCCTGCAGCGTCTCGCGTCTACGAAATCCACGGAGTGCCTCTCGGAACAGCCCCGCCTGCCGCTCCACCTCTTCCTCCAGTGCCGCTGTTGCGTCCAGTGCCCCTGCTGCGGCTGCCGCAACGCTTGAGCGGTAGCTCAAGGTCAGCCGTTTTCCGCTGCCGGTGAGACGACGATGGTATTCATCAACCCGAGCCTTCAGCCGCTGCACGGTGCGGAGACGGCAAGCCAGCAGGTACGACCCGCTCTTGACCATCTCCTCGTTCCAGAACTCCAGGGTTTCGGCCGGCTCACGACCCTCCCGGATCTGCTTGAGCAGATGGTTTCGCTGGGTCAGCACCCGATTGTAATGCTGCAGCGCCCGACAGTAGCGTGGGTCCACCTGGCAGTTGGCAATGTCGAGAAAACGGCGGCGCAGGGCCGGCGCGCCGGCGATCAGCTCGAGATCCTGCGGGGAGAAAGTCACCACGTTGATCAGCCCGATCAGGTCCAGAGCCCGTTTGATCACCCCGTTGACCTTGATCCGCTTTGAGAGCCCACCCGGGACGGTCCCGCCGTCGGTCAACACCCCGGATCCTCTCTCCGCCCGATCGGCGCGGATGACGACCTCCACCTTCAGATCGCCGCTTGCCCGGCGGACGGTGCCCGCCACGCGAGCAAAGGGGATCGGCTCCTCGGCAGCCCCCCAGTGGATCAACTCCCGATCGGAACCGGCTCGGAGTGGGCGAGTTGTGGCCAGAAAGTAGACGGCCTCAAGCAGGTTGCTCTTGCCCTGGCCGTTATCCCCTTGGAACAGGACCAGAGGACCGGGCAACTCCAGCTCTAGCTGGCGATAGTTGCGGAAGTTAGCGAGGGAGAGGTGATGTAGAAACACTCACCCTGCACTTCTTTATCGGTTCGTATGCATCGGCATGATGATATGCAGGTATTCTTCGTCCCCAACCGGCCGGAAGGTGCCCGGGCTGGAGGAGGAGCCAACATCGAGAGACAGCTGAGAACTCTTCTCCAGTGCCTTCAGCAACTCGTCCAGGTAGCGGCTGTTGAAAGCGATCTGAGGGGGTTGGCCGACTATGGCAGCGTCGATCTCGCCCATGTTGTCGCCTACCTCAGCGCTGGTGGCAGAGAGGATCAGCTTGCCAGCAGTCATCCCCTCCTCCCCAGGGGTGAACTGTAGCCTCACGATGTTGGAGTTATCCCGGGCGAAAATGGCAGCGGTGCGGTTGGCGTTCAGGAACTCGCCGGTGCTCACGACCACCTTGTTGGGGCTGGGCGCTGGAATTATCCTCTCGTACGGTGGGAACTGACCTTCGATCAATCGGGACACGAGCTCCACGTTGCCCAGCCTGAACAGCACCTGGTTGCGGTTCGGCGTGATGGAGACCTCGACCGACTCCTCGCTATCGGCCACGATTCGGCCCAGCTCCCGGAGGGCTCGTGCCGGGACGATAATGCTCACCTCCTGCTCGACAGGAGCGCCCAGTGGCGAACTCTTGACCGCCATCCGGAAACCGTCGGCGGCTACCAGCGTCATGATGTTATCCTTGAAGGTAACCAGCACTCCCGTGAGGACGGGCCGGCTGTCGTCGGTGGCGGCAGCAAAGACCACCTGAGCGATGCTGTCATGAAGCGTTACCGCGTCGATGAGGATCCTGAAACCATCGCCCGTGGAGGGAAGGGTGGGAAACTCCTCGGCATCGATCCCCCTGATGTTGGCCTCAAACCGGGCGCATCGCAGGTTGACCGTCCGGGTGCGCTGGGAGAGAGAGAGGTCGATCCGATCGTTGGGCAGGGAGCGGACGAACTCGGCCAGAAGGTTGGCGGGAACGGTGATCGCCCCCTCTTCCTCAACCTTGGCTCCGATCCAGCAGCTTATAGCCACCTCGAGGTTCGTCGCTGCCAACTTGAGACGCCCTTGATCTGTAGACAGCAGGACGTTGCTGAGAGCAGGCAGAGTACTCTTGGCAGGAACGGCCCTGCTGACAGTGTTCAGTCCTCTATCGAGGTTCTCTTGAAGACAAGAGAGCTTCACCCGGCCCCACCTCCCATAGTTGTACGGCGCAATGGCGGCAGAAGTATACCTCAGCCCCCCACCAGCATCAAGGGCAGCCCCATTCGGGGCTCTCGACGGTCGTCCACAGCTATTGGGCGCTGACTCGGCTCCAAAGAGTGTTGATGAGTTGGAGGTGGGGGAGGTAGCGTCAAGGAACGGGCTCTGCAACCTCCTGGGTTAGGAAGAACCGGGAGGTCACAGAGCCCATGAACATTATCGAGCGCGGCAAGGCTTTCGTCCAGCACCTGCGGGAGTTGGCCAACCGGTCGGCGTGGGACTGGCGGCGCTGCCCCCGTTGTGGGAGCACAGAGACCAGCAAGAACGGTGGGCGCAAGGTGCATCCCTGGACGTTTGAGGGGCGGCAGGAGGTCCGCATCCAGCGCCACTGGTGCTACGGATGCCGCCACAGCTACTCGGAGGAGCCGGCCTTCCTGGTGCGGGGGAGTTGGTATGCCAGGGAGGTGCACCGCTTCGCCGTGGACCACTGGCAGCATGTGGGCAGTTCGTTGCGACGGACGGTGGAGATAGTGCGCTCTATCTTGGGCAAACAGGAGCGATGGCAGATCTGGCGGATCTTCTCGACGGAGCCGGAAGACAAGGAGAGGTGCCATCTGAGCCATAGCACCCTCCACCGGTGGCTGGACAAGGCCGGTACCCAGGCCAGGAAGACGGTGCCGGGGCAGTTGGAGGGAGTAGCGACTTCTGGGCAGGTGGGGACCGACGGGTTGTGGGCGCGGCTACTCAAGCGGGAGAAGAAGGTGGTACTGGCCCTGGTCGATATGGTGACTGGGGTGATCTGGCCACCGGTGGTGGTGAACGAGGAAGATAGCGAGCTCTCCTGGGGCCGGGTGTTTCGGCGAGCGAGGCTGGCTGGGTTGGACCCGGACCAGTTGCAGGGGGTGGTCAGCGACGGGGCCAAGGGGTTGATCGGTTACCTGGGACGGGTGCTCGGTTGGGTGAATCACCAGCGGTGC
This sequence comes from Chloroflexota bacterium, assembly GCA_027372455.1. Classification (GTDB taxonomy): domain Bacteria; phylum Chloroflexota; class UBA6077; order UBA6077; family UBA6077; genus JAJYNT01. The sequence continues at coordinate 7,287 of DAHXJB010000282.1, forward strand.
CAGTTCCACATATGGCGGAACCTGAGCTCGGAGTTGGCCTCTCGGGTGAACGAAGCGGCGAGGGGGTTGTCGGGGGCGGCGGCCAAGGCGGCCAAGAAGAAGATACGGGCGAAGTTGGCCGCCCTGGTCAGGGGGGTGTTGGATGCTCCTAGCTATGGGGAAGCGGAGGCGGCGCTGGCGAAGCTGAAGGCGCATCAGCTTGGGGGGAAGCTGGCGACACTTCTGGAAGAGCATCTGGATGCGGCGATGGTCTATCTCTTGGACTTCAACCGAGGGTTGGTGCGGGTCAGTCCCGAGTGGTACTGGCGGGACTTCCGCCTCAGACTGAGCCGAGGGCGGAACCACAGGTCGGACGAGCGGCTGGAGCGTGCGGCCTGTCTGTGGGCGATCTACCGGGACTTCGAGCCAGCCCAAAGGAGGAGCGAGCGCAAGAGACGCTATCGGCACCCGGGCATGAGCCCCCTTGCCGTTGCGGGTGCCCCACCAGGAGAGATCAGCTACCTGGACGCCCTGGCCGTCTAAAGAACGGCCCAGGGCAGGGCCGAAGCTGCCCCAAAAGGGGCAGCCAGGGAGACATACCTTCCCGACCGCCGACCAACCAGCATCAACACTGCGCCAAACTCGCCAACACAGCATGGAACCGAGTCTGGGCGCTCAGTTCGTACCGGCTTGGGGCAACCTCTGGTATAATCCCCTCACAAGGTTGGTGAAGTTGCATCCCAAGGAGAAACCCCATGAAGGTTCTGCTCTTACAAGACGTCAAAGGGGTGGGTGATGCCGGCCAGATCAAAGAGGTCGCCGAGGGCTACGCCCGCAACTACCTGATCCCCAAGAAACTGGCGACCGCCGCCACCCCAGCCGCCCTCAAGGAGCACGAGCAGCGGCAGGCAGCCGAGAGGAAGCGACAGGCGGCGGTCGATAATGAGATGCGCGGTCTGGGCAAGAAGATCTCTGAGACTGCAGTCACCGTGCGCTCCAAAGTTGGTGAGGGCGGCAAGCTGTACGGCTCTATCACTACCGGTGACGTGGCAGAGGCACTGGAGAAGCAGCTTGGACAGGCCGTGGACAGGCGAAAGATAGAGATCGAGGAGCCAATCCGGCACATCGGCGAGTACAAGGTACCCGTCAAGCTCTCCAAGAACGTCAGCTCCACCGTCACCGTGATCGTCGAGGGCGAGGAAGGCGAGTAATCGAGGACTGAGTGCCCAACCCCCTGAGTGTGCCCATGGCCGTGGATAACGTCGACATCCAACATCCCATCGATCGTCTGCCACCTCAAAACCCCGAGGCGGAGGAAGCCGTCCTGGGTAGTCTCCTCATGGATCCCGAGGCGGTGGGCAAGATCTCCTCGTTCCTGAAGACGGAGGACTTCTACAGGGAGCGGAACGGCGTCATCTACTCGACCATGCTGGAGATCTACAACCGCCACCAGCCGGTGGATTTCCTGACCGTCAGCGACGAACTGAAGAGGGCAGGCCGCTACGAGGAGGTGGGCGCTCTCGGCTATCTCTCCCATCTAATCGGGGTCGTACCCACGGCGGTTCACGTGGAGCACTACGCCCGAATCGTCGAGCGCACCGCGGTCAAGCGCCGCCTGATCGCCGCCGCGGGAAAAATCGCCGCGGTCGCCTACGACGATACACTGGACCTGGACACCACCCTGGAGAAGGCCGAGCAGCTGCTCTTCAACGTCTCTCAGCGGCGGGTCACCAGGGATTTCGAGCCGCTGGGGGCGATACTGGGCGACTACCTGGAGGAGATGGAGTTGCGGGCGGCCGACGAGGAGGGCGGCCGCGGAATACCCAGCGGTTTTATCGAGCTTGACAAGTACACGGGGGGCCTCCAGCGTTCGGATCTGGTGATAGTGGCGGCCCGTCCCAGCATGGGCAAGAGCACCTGGGCTTTGAACATCGTCCAGAACTCCGCCGTCCGGCACCACGCCACCTGCGCCGTCTTCAGCCTGGAGATGTCCAAGCAGCAGTTGGCCCACCGTCTCCTCTGCTCCGAGTCGGGCGTGGACGCCACCAAGCTGCGGCTGGGGATGATCAACGATTCCGAACAGCGCAAGCTTCACCACGCCTTCGAGCTACTTTCCGAGGCCCCCATCTACATCGACGACACGCCCTCCATCAACCTGACGGAGCTTCGGTCCAAGGCGCGACGGCTCCATGCCGAGGTGGAGATCGATATGGTGGTGGTGGACTATCTGCAGCTGATCACCACCGGGCGTTCGGGGGACAACCGGGTGCAGGAGATATCCGAGATCTCCCGCTCGCTGAAGGCGCTGGCCCGGGAGCTGAACGCCCCGGTCATCGCCATCTCCCAGCTCTCTCGAGCCGTCGAGGCCCGCACACCCCACATCCCGATGCTCTCGGACCTGCGTGAATCCGGATCAATCGAACAGGATGCGGACATCGTCCTCTTCATTTATCGCGAAGACATGTACAACAAGGACACGGACAAGAAGGGGATCGCCGACATCATCCTGGCCAAGCACCGAAACGGTCCCACCGGCCAGTTCTCCCTGCTGTTTCTGGACAAGTCTACCCGCTTCGTCGACCTGGAGGCGTACCGAAGTGAGTAAGGGGAGTTTTCACGGTTTTCCGGATCGGATGCGCTACACCCCGGTGCCGAACGTCTTTTTCAGCTCGCTGCTGGCGGAGATCGACGACCTGGCGGAGTTGAAGGTTACGCTCCATCTGTTCCGCGCGCTGTATGAGAAGCGGGGTCTGCCCCACCTGGTCTGGCTGAGTGAGCTGTCGTCCGACCGGGTCCTGCTGACGGCCCTACGGGAGGATGGAACATCCTCACGTCAGCAGCGGCTGTTGGGAGCCCTCGATCGAGCCTGCGCTAGGGGCACCCTGCTTGGAGTTGCACTCCAGCAAGAGGAAGCCGAGGACCGCTGCTACCTGTTGAACACCGCGCTGAACAGGGAGTTGTTGAAACGGGTGGAGCGTGGGGAGCTGACGCTGGGCCAGGGGGCAGCCAGGGTAGACTGGGCGATGCTGCCGGAGCAACGGCACACGATTTTCGATCTCTACGAGCAGAACATCGGCCTGCTCACACCGCTGATCGCCGAGGAGCTGCAGCAGGCGGAGGAGGCCTATCCCTCGGATTGGATCGAGGACGCCTTCCGCGAGGCGGTGAGCTACAATCGGCGCAACTGGCGCTACGTGCGCCGCATTCTGGAGAACTGGGCCACCGACGGGAGAGGTGAGGATGGAAAGGGTAAGCGATATCCTAAAGGGTCTGGGTCCCCTTCGAAGTACCTCGGGGGAAAATACGCCCACCTCCTCAAGAGATAGCGACGGCCCCGAGGAGGAGCCCTTCTGCCCCCTCTGCAAGGGAGCGGGATTCCTCCGCCTCGACGTCCCTCCAGTCCATCCCGATTCCGGCAAGCTAGTGCCGTGTAGCTGCCGGTCGGGGGTAGTCAGCCGGGAGAGACGGGAGAGGCTGCAGCGGCTCAGCAACCTGGGACCGCTGATCCGTCTCACCTTCGAAAACCTGATCAAGGATGGACGAAGCCCGGATCCACGAGGTCGGGAGCGTTTCAATCGGGCCTACAGCCTCTGCCGGGAGTACGCCTCGACACCCGAGGGGTGGTTGGTGCTGCTGGGTCCCAGCGGCTGCGGCAAGACCCACCTCGCCGCGGCAATCGCCAACGAGCGGCTCCAGGCGGGCGAGCAGCCGCTCTTCGTGGTGGTACCCGACCTGCTGGACCATCTGCGATCCTCCTTCAGCCCCAACAGCGAAACATCCTACGACGAGCTGTTCGAGAACGTGAAGGCTGCTCCCATTCTTATCCTGGACGACCTCGGCACCCAGAGCGCCACCCCGTGGGCCCAGGAGAAGCTGTTTCAGATCTTCAACCATCGTTTCAACGCCCAACTCCCCACCGTGATCACCTGCAACCGGCCGTTGGAGGAGGTGGAGGAGCGGCTGCGATCCCGGATGACGGACCCGACCCTGTGCAAGGTGTGCACGGTGGAGGAGCGTCAGTCGGCCGCGCAGGAGAGCCTGGGGGGGGAGCTACCGGAGCTGCTGAAGGGAATGACCTTCGACAACTTCGACCGCAAGGGGCAGGCGGTAGATGAACAAGCGCTGGATAGCCTGCATGAAGCCCACAAGCTCGCGAGGGAGTTCGCCGAGGAACCCCATCTGTGGCTGGTGTTGCTCGGTCCCACCGGCTGTGGCAAGACCCATCTGGCAGCGGCCATCGCCAATCAGCTGCTTGGGCAGGGTAGGGCAGCATCCTTCGTGGTGGTTCCCGACCTGCTGGACCATCTCCGATCCGCCTACAGTCCCGACAGCAAGATCCCCTACGACGAGCTGTTCGAGGCGATCCGCACCGCTCCACTGTTGATCCTGGACGACCTGGGTGCACACAGCAGCACGCCCTGGGCCGCGGAGAAGCTGTTCCAGCTGATCAACCACCGATACAATCACCGCCTGCCCACGGTTATCACCACCAACCTGACAATGGACGAACTGGATAGCCTGGACGAGCGGCTGGCGTCAAGATTGGCTGATCTGAAGGTCAGCACCCTCTGCCCCATTTCGGCCCCCAGCTACCGCGCGACTCCACAACCAAGAGGTGAGAGGCGAAAATCGCCCGGCAACAGGGGAACAGGGCGAAGATAGCCGTGGCAGGTGAACTCGCCGTCCCGTCCCCCTGTTGACCCAGCAGGCGAAAAGCCGCTGATCCCGCCCGCATCAATGCGATGCGGGCGGGATCACCAACGTCTGCCCGACCCGCAGTGAGCTCTTATTGGCCAGGTTGTTGGCCTTCACCAGATCGTCCACCGTGGTCCCGAATGTTTTGGCCAGCGAGTAGAGGTTGTCCCCCTCCTTGACCGTATATACCTTTGCGGCCGCGGATCCGGGAGCAGCTCCCGAAGTGGTCGTTGGCCTTGCGGTAGCGGAGGCCGAGGGGGTGGTTGCCGGTCGGGGCGTGGAGTTGGTGGGCGCGGCAGGAGCCCGGGATGGGTAAACCGGTAGCCGCGCGGCCGGCGTCGAAGTTTCCACGGGGCCGGCCGTGGGAGCGATCTTTCCGGCCTCGGAGGTGGAGGGCAGCAGCAGCGACCATGGCCTGACAACTAACAGGATCAGTCCCACCGCCAGGATCAGCACCACCAGGCTCAGCCGTCCAGCCAACTTCGTGGGGAGGTAGAGTCTCTGGCCTCGATCCGGATGGCCGTCCGCGGATGCGAACCAGGCGCATTCACAAAAGGAGGGGGAAAGACAGTAGTCGCGCTGCTGCTGCTCGTCCACCGGCTTGGGCGTGGGCCAGCGGAAGCAACGGTGGGAGGAGGTGAGAAAGGAACAGCTGATCGATGGATCGCTGGCAAGCCCCAGGTATGGACACCCTCGCGGGGAGTCGCTTTCGCTCTCTCTGTCGACCACGAGTCAGGGCACTCCGCTCGAAAAGGTGAAACAGCGGTATCCGCGGGCCGATGGCCTAGTCCTTCAGTTGTACATCCCTGGCCGTCATTGCTGAGCACTCCAAGTTGGAAGGTGACGGAGGCGCAATGCGGTACGTCGATTGGCCGCATTATACTCCTGCTCACCCGGTGAAGGACCATTCTTTCCTGGGGGAATGGGCACAATACCTGCGCAGGGCAACGACAGACTCTGAGGGGCGGCATATTCCCGTTGAACGACCGGAGAACGAGTGTTAGAATTGTTTATGGCAGTGGAGTTAGTTCACTGTTGGGGGGTAGGACTCACCATGGAGTCTGTCTTAGTCTTGAATCAGAACTACGAGCCGCTCAACATCTGCAACACGAGGCGTGCCCTAGTCCTTGTGGACGGTGGAAAAGCCGAGGTGCTGGAGCATGGTGCGGGGGGTATCCAGACCCCCTCCCGCACCTTTGCGAAGCCTTCCGTCATCCGTCTGGTCTATCTGATCAAGCGCCCCCGGCCCAGGGTGAAGCTATCCAGGAGAGAGATCTTCCATCGCGACCATCACACCTGTCAGTACTGCGGCATCAAAGGCAAGGATCTGACCATAGACCATGTGGTGCCACGCCACAAGGGTGGCAGGCACAGCTGGGAAAACCTGGTCAGCGCCTGCCGGAGCTGCAACCATCGCAAAGGCGGCAAGACGCTGGAAGAAAGCAGAATGAAGCTGCTTCGACTCCCCTTCGAGCCGAGGAACAACAGCTACTACATCCTGTACCAGCACCTGCAGAGCTACGACGGATGGTCCAAGTTCGTCCCCGAATGGGAAAGGATGGACTGAATGACCCGCTCGAAAGTGCCGCATGGTTGCCGGATGCGCTACTCAGGTGGTGCCCAGCAGCGCATTGCGCAGGTCGGTCTCCCGCTCTGGCCTGCAGAGCGCAATCACCTCATCCCCCTCCAGAAGGACCAACGAGCCTGAAGGGATAAGGAACGATCCCCCTCGGATGACAACCGCGATCGAGGACTCGAGCGGAAGTGCCAAATCTCCGATGCTCTTCCCCGCGGCTCTCGCCCCGGGATTAAGCACGGCCTCTACGATCTCCACCCCCATCCGTTGTATCGCCAGCAGATGAAGTAGCGCCCTCCGCGGCATCTCGTGTTCGATCATAGTCATCAAGATGTTCGTGGCACTGACGGTCACGTCAATACCCAGAAGACGGAAAATGCTCTCGTTCTTGGGATTGTTCACCCTGGCGATGGTCCTCGGCACCCCGAAGTGGTTCTTTGCCAACTGGCACGAGACGAGATTGTCCTCATCGTCTCCCGTCACCGCCACCAACACGTCGCTACGCGCGACCCCAGCCTCCTGCAGGGTGGAAACCTCGCAACCATCCCCCTTCAGGGCGACGTTTCCGAGGTACTCGACGATCTCATCGACCCTCTCCGCGTTTCTCTCGATCAACAACGCCTCGTGGCCCTGCTCCAGCAACTCTTTAGTGAGGTAGTATCCAACCTTTCCGCCACCGACAACGACGATATACATCTACTTCTTCCCCAAGATCATCTCGTGAAGCAATCGGGCGCCAACCAGCGTCGGGCAATAGGTCTTCAGACCCAGCTTCTCGTAGATCTCGGCGCGCCCCGGATCGTAGGTACGAGCGATCACAATGGGCACGTTGAAGACCTTCTGAGCGATCTGCGCAGACATGATGTTACGGTTGTCGCCTTCGGTAGTGGCAACGAAGACATCCGCATGTTCCACGCCGCCACGTCTTAACACATCCTCGTCGATGCCGGTGCCCAGCACCGTCTTTCCACCGAACTCCGGACGAAGGCGCCGAAAAGAGGCGCTGTTGCGGTCGATCACAGTCACCTGATGGCCTTCGGAGTCAAGCTCATTGGCCAGGCGACTTCCAACTCGCCCGCACCCCATGACGATTACCTTCATTCCTCCCCCTCTCCTTCCCGGCCCCGGACCGGGCGCTCAACAGCAAGCTAATGAATGGGTTCCCTACACACACACACCCTGCAGGTCGCGTTCTTGAGAACGTACAGCACGGTGCTGCCCATGTAGAACTGGTCGTACTGCTTGCGGTACCTCAAACCCAAGACGATCAGATCGACTCCCCGACGCTCGGCCTCTTCCACTATTGCCGTTCCGGCGTCCCGCGCCTGCAGGACCTCCGTCTCGATGTCCTGCTTGGATCGGCGAGCCACCTCCTCAGCTTTCTGGAGGATGCTCTCCCCCTTCTCCACCTCCGCCGGCAAGTCGATCTCCAAAGGTAGCGTCCGCTTCACTTCGATAACGTACACCGAGTACAACCTGGCGTGACTGCGCCTGGCCAAATCCGCCGCGTAAGCCACCATCTCCTCATCGAGAGCGTTACCGGCTACCGGGACCAGGATCCTACCCGGATTCAACACCTTCCCACCTCACGATCAACCGCGGCAACCCATGTACGGGTCCACCGTGTGCTTCAGGTGATCGCCGCGCAGAATGCGAAATTCTATCCGCCAGCGTGCCACCTTGTCAAAGACGGATCATCTGCACACTTCTTGTCATCCAGCCGGGAAAGAGGTTAGTTCACGACTTCACCGTCACGGATGCTCCGGTCCGCATGTACCGGGAAAGCAGGGAGAGATCAGGATGCCCACTCTAACCGTTGAGGCTATCTGGCCAGCCGGCAAGGGTCACCGTCACATCCTGGTTCGCGCCGTTCCTGAGAATAGTGAGCTTCACGGTGTCGCCCGACTTCTTGGTGTCGAGGTAGGAGGAGATGTCTCCCAGCTTGTTCACCTTCCGACCGTCCACAGCGAGGATCACGTCTCCCCCGGTCGGGAGCTCGCCGCCGGATGTGGACTCCGAACCCAGGCTGCCGCCCTTCAGTCCCGCGTTTGCCGCGGGACTATTGGGCACCACCTGCACCACATAGACGCCACCGGCAGGAACACCCAGCTGCTGGGCGACACTGTCTGTCACCGCCACACCCGATATGCCCAACCACGGGTGCGAGATCGGCTTGCCCGCCTCCAAATCGGCGAGCTCGGCCTGGGCGGTATTAATGGGTACCGCGAAGCCGATACCCACAAAGCCACCCGTCGGGCTCTCGATCGCGGTGGTGACACCGATCACCTCGCCACTTGAGTTGAGCAGGGCTCCGCCAGAGTTGCCGGGGTTGATGGCAGCGTCGGTCTGGATCATGTTGCGGATCGGCCGGCCGTTGCTGCTTTCCGAGTAGGCGCGCCCCACCGCGCTGATCACCCCCACGGTGACGGTTCGATCCAGGTCAAAAGGGTTGCCTATGGCGATAGCCATCTGCCCCGGTTTGAGCTTGCTGGAGTCACCCAGGGTGGCGACGGTCAGCTTCGACTTGTCCACGTCTATCTTCACGATGGCTAGATCATTGGCAGGGTCGTGTCCCACCAGTTTTCCTGGAACGGTGCTACCATCGAAGAGCGTGACCTGCAGGCTCGTGGCACCGTCCACGACGTGGTTGTTGGTGAGGATGTGACCCTGGTCATCGATGATGATGCCCGAGCCCGTGCCCACCGAGGGGCCCGGCTGAGGCAGCGGGATGTTCGGAAAGCCGGGGATGTGAGGCGACGAATGCTGGCTAGGAGGAGTCTGCCCCTGGCTGGTGATGGTGACTATCGCGGGACTAACCTTCTCGACGATTGCCTCCACGTTGTTCTCATCGAATAGGCTTGCCCCGGTCGGGCTGGAGGAACTGCTCGACGCCGCGCTGGCTACAGCCGGCACCCCGGCTGCACTTGGCCGCACCTCCATATATCCGATTATCAAGGCAGCTCCGACCACCATGGCCAACAATACCACGACGAAGTTCTTCAATAGCGAAGTCACAGCCGTTACCTCCGCGCTAAATCCAGCTTCACGATTCGGAGCACCCTACCGGTCCTCTTCGTGACCCCATACTATCACCAACAGTGCAGGCACAAGCACGGAATACTTCGCCACAGTGCCGCTCTTAAGCATACACCACCTCAAGCTGGTTGGCCCACTGAACAAATCTGCTCGCATCGTGATACAGTAGCTGCCAGACCCGACGGGGAGCGCAGCGATCGTGCAGCTGGATAACCTTTCAGTCCTGTTCAGCGCGCCGTCGGAATGGCTGCGAGAGGAAGACCTTCAGATTGGCTGTTGGAAACACGATGGACCCGTTGCGCCGGAGGCGATGGCGCCTGCTGGTTGGGTGCACACTGATCGGTCTTCTCATCCTCTTCGTCGGCGTGCTGTTTCTCTGGTTTTCACTTCCATCCGTCTCGGATCTGTCGTCGCGCGTTCGCACAACTCTCGCCACCCACCGCGCGACCGAGGTCCAACTCCGAGACGTTCCGCCGCTTCTTCAGCAATCCGTGATCGCGACGGAGGATGAGCGGTTCTACGAGAACCATGGGGTGGATCTGCTGGGACTGGCACGCGCGGTGTTGGACGACGTGCTCTCCCACCGGCTCGTCGAGGGCGGCAGCACCATCACCGAGCAACTGGCCAAGATGGTATACGTCGGTAACGACGACACGGTGGGTCGCAAGTTGGAGACGATGGCCCTCGCCCTGAAAATCGCCCAGCGTTACTCTAAGGGGGAGGTGCTGACCCTTTACCTCAATCGGGTCTACCTGGGACATGGCGCGTACGGCGTAGGCAGCGCGGCAAAGACTTACTTTCACAAGGATGTCGGGCAGTTAACCCTCTCCGAGTGCGCGCTCATCGCCGGACTGCCCCAGGCGCCATCTGCCTACGACCCCCTCATCCATCCGCACCAGGCTGAGGTTCGGCAAGCCCAGGTACTGGATCGCCTCGTGGATCAGAGAGTGATCTCCAGCACCGACGCGCGCAACGCCAAGGAATCCCTCCGCCGTTGGCTTTCTTCGTCCAGTGGAGTTTAGCCCCCGGCGGCCCCACCAGTCTGCCTCCCGCTGAAGCCATTAGTGGAGAACTCTCAGGAAAGGCGAGTTGGGAGCTGAGACGGCAGCTCCTTCATGGAGGCCGTCAGGGGCAGAAACACCGTGAAGGTCGACCCCTGGCCGGGCGTGGAAGCAACCTGAATCCGGCCGCCGTGAGCACGAACAATCCACTCACCGATCGCCAGACCAAGCCCCGTGCCCCCTTCTGCCCTGGAGCGAGCCTTGTCCACCCGGTAGAACCGCTTGAAGATGTGCGGCAGCTGCTCGGGCGCTATGCCGATGCCCGTGTCGGTGACGGTGAGGGTTGCCTCTCCGCCGTGCCTCCCGACGTTGACGGTGATCCGCCCGCCCTCTGGTGTGTATCTGAGCGCGTTGTCCACGAGATTGAACAGCAGCTGCATCAGTCGTGTCTGGTCCCCGACGACGATCGCCGGCTCCAGGTGGCCGGTCCCCAACCGAAGGCCCCGGCTTTCGGCAAGTGGCGCAAGCTGTGCGACGACCTCACCAGCCAGCTCGTCCAACGACAGGGGCTCGCGCTCCATTATCTCGTTGCCGGAGTCGGCTCTGGCGAGGGTAAGTAGCTCCGAGACCAGTTTCCCCATGCGGGTCGTTTCCGTGCCGACCAGCCGAAGCACTTCCTGATACTCCTCCACCGAACGGGACCGCTCCAAAGCAACGTCGATCTGACTGGTGGCTACCGCCAGGGGGGTGCGCAACTCATGGGAAGCGTCCGCGGTGAACTGCCTCTGCCGTTGGAAGGCACGATCCAACCTCTCGAGCATCTCGTCGAAGGTCGCCGCCAGTCGTCCGATCTCGTCGTCGTTCGAGCTCATCTCCAACCGTTGCGAGAGGTCCTCAGCGCCGATCCGCCTGGCCGTCCTCGTGATGCGGTCTATGGGGGACAGGGCTCGTTGGGCCAAGAACATCCCCACTCCGGCCGCCAGAGCAAGGGTTGCCGGGATCGCGAGGCCTATCAGCAACAGCAGTTGCTCAAGAGCAGCCTCCAGATCGCTCTCCGAGCGACCCACCTCCAGCACCCCCGAGATGTGTCCGTTCTCCTTGATGGGCATCGCGAGCACTCGCCAGCCGCTGCGATTGTCCAGCCGGATGGTGACAAAACCGGCTTGCCCGTCAGCCGCCTTTTCCAGGATCGAAGCAGCGCCGGATGCAGGCCATGGCGGCATGCCCTGCACGAGCTGCTTGCCGGAGGGGTCGTACAGAGCGACGGTGACGCCGGCCGGGATCTGCTGCTCGTTCCCTCCCAGTTGAGGACGTCCGTTCACCAAGTCGACGTGCACTTGGAGCTGTCCCGCCGTGGCACTCAGGCTGGCATCCATCTCTCGGCTGAGGCTGCTGGACAGACTGAGATACAGAAAGGCGGAGAAGGCGATCAAGACCAGCGCCATCAGCGCCACGTACCACATGGTGAGCCGCACTCTGATGGTAATGTGGATCCGCCGGTGGAGATGGAGAGTGGTCGCCCTGCTCAGCCAATGGTTCACGATCGCGACCTTAGCTGGTAGCCGGTGCCGCGAATGGTGTGGATCAGCCTCGGATCGTGTCCGTCATCCAGCTTGCGACGCAGATAGCGAATGTATACGTCAACCACGTTGGACATGGCCGTGAAGTCGTAGTCCCAGAAGTGCTCTGCTATCTGGGTGCGGGTGAGCACGCGGTTCGGGTTTCGCGCCAGGTACTCGAGAACGGCGTACTCCTTGCTGGTAAGAGGGATCATCCGTCCGTCCCGGCGAACCTCGCGGCTGACGGTGTCCACCTCAAGGTCGCCTACACGCAGCACGGGGTCCTTCACCAGGTCGTCACGGCGCAGGAGGGCTCGGACGCGGGCCACCAATTCCCGGAAGGCGAAGGGTTTGATCAGGTAGTCGTCGGCGCCGCTGTCAAGGCCCGCCACCCTGTCGTCGACGGCATCTCGAGCGGTGAGCATCAATATGGGGGTGCTGACGCGCCGGGCGCGCAGGGTTCGCGCGACCTCCAGGCCGCTCAGCCCGGGCAGCATGACGTCGAGGACAATCAGGTCGTATTCGGACGTCTCGGCGAGGCTCAGACCATCCTCGCCATCGCCGGCCGTGTCCGTGGCGTAGCCATGTTCCTGGAGTCCTCGCTTCAGGATGCCGGCAAGCTGCGTCTCGTCCTCCACCACCAGAATTCGCACCGTTCCTCCCCGTGTTGTCCGGTCTCAGTGAGGCGCTGTCAGCCATTCCTAGTATATCAAACCATCGGGGGCGGGGAGCTTAGCCCCCTTTCTGGCTTGAGAATGGGCCGCCGTTTTCATCCGCGATGGTGGCGGCGGGCCGCTTGGGGGCTCACATGAGCCGAGGGGGCGGCCCGCCCAGGGCCGCGGGCCGCCCCCTCTTACTCGACTAATTAGTAGTTGCCCTGAAACTCGCCGTCCTGCTGCACATCCGCGCCGGTGTCCGGCTCGTTGGACACAGCCTCGGCGCCTGCCGTCTCGAGACCAATCGCCTCGTTCATCGATCCTTCCTCCTTTCCTGCTTCGGTTCGACTTGGTCTGATCTCGAGATCCGGGCTATCCCGAACCTCTGGCGGTAGTATCCATCGCCTAGATGAAGGGGAGGTTAAGCGGACCTAAAGCCTTTCTCATCTGTCTCTGGCCGCACCCGCGAGCGCAGGGTCCGGCTTGCTCGGCGCAAGCCCGGCGCGGTGAAGGCTGGCGCGGTGGGTCGTCCAGGAGAGCCGGGCGCGACGACTCAGCTTCAACCCGCCCCTCGGGGTCGACTGGTCACGTCTATACCCTCGCCAGATTAGAGAAGGTTTACGATCGCTTAATCCGCTGGCGGTTCTTCTGGTCGTGGTGGCAGTATTCATCGGCTACCACATGGTGCTCGCGAGGGGGGGCGGTCGCGCCGCCGCCACGCTACCATGCCGCCGTCGTGAAGACGGGCACCATCACCGTTAAGGTGAATGCAAACGGCGCTGTCGCGTTGCCCGTATGGAACCGATCCAGAAAGGAGCGGGCGGTGGAGGGGGCGGGGAAAGAGTATCCCATCATAGCTTCCAGGCCCGCGTCACCACGAAGAGTCTGGAAATCCTCGGGGCACTCCCCTCCCAGGGCAGAGAGGGTCACGAAGCCCTCCACCATCTGGGCCTGCCCCGGCCCCCTCGGGTTCCTCTTGGACGGGAAGACCCGACCCACCTTCTCGATCACCCCGCCGCGTCTCTCCCTCCGCGGCATCCCCCAACCCCACCGCGCTTCACCCACGAGGTGAATACTGGTATGGGGTACACCATACAGTTAGCGGAAACTAGAGGTGGTATACACGTAGAAAAAATCCTTTTGATAACCATGCAAATACTCGTGCCCCCCACTCGCCATTTTCCGCAAGAGAGGTCCATATGTGTATCTTCCCTTTGATTGGAGATGAAAGAGTGTGAATCTCACCCAATAAGGGTTAATATCAAGCTGCATGGCATTTACCACTCCCGCTCCATGTAATGCTTTTGCGAGTGTTTGAGGGACAAGGGAAGGACCTACCGCATAAATAAGGTTACCATTTCTTGTGATACCAATGCCTGAACGCCAGGTGTACATGGAGTTTGTAACCGTTAATCCCCATGTATCCATGCGTCTTTCTGTATAGGCAGTTATCGTTCCATTCTTAATAAGCATTGGTCCGTTCTGCCTTGTTGCAACGGCATTTGAAAGGTCTTGCCCTGTATAATTAATAATGCCTACTGACCCGCTCTTGCTAATAACAAGTGTCGCAAGATTCCTTTTGAGCGGTACATAGATTTTCTTTCCTATGGTCATGCCATACGCGCCGTCCTTATACTGAAACCCTCCATTAAATGCTGCGATGAGTTGGTTTTGTGCGGTAATTGTCCATGGTATTACTCCTGGCCCCGGGTTGCCAATTGGTCCTCCCGGTTGCCAACCCCCTGCTACTGCCGCAACACCAAGCTTGCTCATTGCCATTTTGACCAGTACGACATACGCATAGTTTCTTTGCGGGTCAGGACTAACGATGGTCCTTGCCATAAGCACTCGGTTTTGGAATCTGTTAAAAGGAATAGGTTGCCATACTCCTTCATTTGGAAATGGATGCAAAGAACTAAGCGCAGGTATGGGTAAGAGTCTTATTAATTGCGGAGCAGGCGTAAGGCTAGGAACCTTATTGGCTGGCTTGGTGACCCCACTCGAAAAAACATTCTTGGCAGGAGGGGCAAAATGAGAAATTGCCTGCTTCGTTTTATCTGAAACGCCGAAAAAAAGAGACTCCAAGAAAACTGTATTACGGGAACCAATCATGGGACGCAGAACATTATCTGCTGCATTGGCAAAAAGGGGTAACGAAACCGTGAGAATGTGTATGACAAGAAACAGGAGTATTGTTCCGGTAATGATAAGGGTGATTCTTGCCTTTTTGCGATCTGGCCTTTGTTTCCTTCTTGGATAATAATATCTACGCATAGACGCCTCGCTCATCGATCTTTCCTCCTTTATTGAGCGCCAAGATGAAGCAGCCGTTAAACTGGTTCGGGGCTTTTCTCATTCTTCCCAGGACCGTCCGCGGTTAACACCACCGGCTCGAATGCGGTTGGAGCTTGCCCCAGGAAGAACTGATAGTAGAGGCCGCGCGACATCATCAGTTCCTCGTGGGTGCCCATCTCCGCCACGCGCCCACTGGAAATCAGGGCTATCCGGTCGGCGCCGCGTGCCGTGGAGAGCCGGTGGGTGACCAGTAGAGTCGTGCAAGCCGGCTTCCTGTCGCGCAATGCCGCTAGCACGGTCGACTCCGCGGCCGGGTCGAGAGCCGAGGTGGCTTCGTCCAGCACGAGGATGGGCGCGTCCGCGAGGAATGCCCGCGCCATGGCCAGGCGCTGCCGCTGACCGCCGGAAAGGCGCGCCCCTCGTGGGCCCACCGGCGTCTCGTAGCCCTGGCCCATCTCGCGGATGAAGCCATCAGCCCCCGCCGCCGCCGCGGCGGCCTCGACCTCGGCGTCGGTGGCATCGAGGCGGCCGTAGCGGATGTTCTCGCGCACGGTGGTCTGGAACAGCATCGGCTCCTGGAGTACGGCGGCGATCCGTCGCCGGATGGAAGGCGGATCGAAATCGCGGAAATCGTGGCCATCAATGCTGATCGCACCCGCGTCGGGGTCGTAGTAGGCCAGCAGCAGGCTGACAGCCGTCGTCTTGCCAGCACCGCTGGCACCGATGAGCGCCAGGGTTTCGCCCTGTCGAAGCGTGAGGCTGAAGTCGCGCAGCACTGGCCGGTCGGCCGAGTAGCCGAAACGAACGCCTCGAAACTCGACCAACCCGCGAACGGCCGGAAGGGGCGCAGCGGCCCGCCGCTCTCGCACCGACGGTTCGGCATCCAGCAGCTCGGCCACCCGCTGAGCTCCGGCCAGTGCCCGTTGAACGGTCCCGCTAAGAAGGCTGAGCCCCTGGATCGGCGCATACAAAGAGCCGAGGTAACCGAGGAATACGACGAGCCCCCCGAGACTGAGGCGACCAGACAGCACGCTCTCGGTACCTAGCCAGACAACCAGAACCGTGCCGAGGGTGGCCAGTATCTCGATGAGCGGCGTGAACAGTGTCCGGGTCCGAATCGAACGTAGTCGCGCCCCCAGGCTTTCGGTCGCCGCACGCCGGAAGCGATCCCGCTCGAAGGGCTCCCGGGCGAAAGCCTTCACCAGTGCGATTGCCGACAGCCCCTCCTCCGCCACCGAGGTGAGCGCTCCCCCCTTCTCCCGAATGGTCTGCTGGATGGATCGCGTGCGGCGGGCGTAGCTCACGGTGGCCAGGGCCAGCAGGGGGATCACCGCCAGTGCCACGAGGGCAAGTGAGGGATCGAGGTACCAGAGCATCGCCAGGAAGAAGATGATGGTCAGGACGTGGGCTACCCCATCGGTGATCCCGGAGACCAGCAGATCCTCGATCGCTCCGATATCACCCGTCAGGCGACTGAGCAGATCGCCCAGTCGCTGGCCGTGGTAGAAGCGCAACGAGAGCCCGTGGAGGTGATCGTACAGAGTGCCACGCAGATCGCGCACTACGTTGGCACCTACCCAGCCGCCCAGGTAGTCGTCGCCGAAGGCCACAAGGCCCTTGGCCAGGGCAATACCGAGATAGGCGGCGCACACTAGAGGCAGCAGCGATAGCGTGTGCCCGCGGATTACGTTGTCGATCAGGACTTTCAGCAACCAGACCTTCGCGACGTTCAGGGGTGGGCGGGCGAGAGTGGCGGCTAGAACCACGAGCACACGGCCCCGGTAAGGGCGGAGCAGGGGGAGGAAACGCCGATATAGAGCCGTCACCGGGGTTGATCCACCCGGCTGCCAACTGGTTCCCGCCATCGCTGGTGCTCCTCTCAACGCTCAAGATGAGGGGCGAGGAGAAGAACTCCTCGCCCCCTGCTTTGCATGGACCGGTTGCCAGAAAGACTAGCGCTCTGCCCCGGCCTTCTCAGGAGCACTGTGGCCCTCTACGCCCTCGTGACCTTCGGGTCCGTCTGCCTCCGTGGCCAGCACCTTGCCGTTGCCCGCGTCCACCTTCACATCCTGGGCCTTGCCGCTCTTATCCGTGAGCTGGATGCTGTAAACCACCGAGCCGTTCTCGTTCTCCAGATCTACCTTCTTCACGGTGGCCCCGGGGAACTGCCCGAGGGCAGCCTGCTTGGCCTGGTCGGCCGTTATCTTGGCCGAGCCCGCCAGTACCTTGGCCTCATCCTGCTCGCTCTGACCCTTCTGATCCGCGGGTGCCTTGATGGAGCCGGTGTAAGTGGGTTGCTGCTGGTTCGTGTCCTTACCCTGTTGTGCGGCGGCTGGAGCCGCGGATTGGGCTGGGGGCGTGGACGGGGTTGGTGTCTGCGCACCAGCAATCCCCAGGGTCACGCTTCCCAGCAGATAGGCTGCTGCCAGCGCCCCCGCGACTCCACTTCCGACCAGTACTCGCTTGACCATCAGTTCATCCTCCAATGCGTGGTTGATACTGTCCCCGGCCGGCCCATGGTTGCGCACCGGCCCGCTCTGGGGATATTGGAACGGGAACAGAAGCTCATCCCTCTTCCAAGTCTCGAAGCCGATAGGGTTCCGTCCCCTTCACGCAACGGAGATTACCGCTGGCCAATTAAGCCACGATTAAACATACACGAGGAATTTCTCATACATGGAAACCACCAAGTGGAACGGGCGACAGCGAGAGCGAGGACGATCCCGAGTGCCGCCCGCCGCCGGTCAAACCGGATCTAAGGAACGGCCGCGGATTATTCGGCCAGTTGATAGGGGAAGCTGGTGACAGCTACCCTGGACCGGAAAAGGAGCGCGCCCTTCAATCGCAGCGCCGTCTGGTTGTGCAGTATCTGCTCCCACCAGTGCCTCGGAACAAACTCCGGCAGCACCACCATCAGGGTTTCCTGCGGATCGAGGTCCCGCACCGCGTCGACGTAGGCCAGCAGCGGCGGGAGCAGCAGCCGGTAGGGAGATTCGATGATCACCAGCGGGATGTCACCCACCACGTCATGCCACTGCGACCTGAGATTCTCAGCCTCACCCACTTCCGACGTCACGTGGATGGCCACGATCCTAGGGCTCAGATCCTGGGCGAAGGCCAGCGCCTGGCGGGCCACAAGACTCAGGCTGGAGATGGGCACCAGCACCAGCGGAGGGGCGCCTTTCGGCTTCACCGGCGCCTGGGTGCGTAGCTGTTTGGCGATCCTGAGGTAGTGCCCGTGGACCATCAGAAACAAGACGATGAGCACTGGGGCTATCAGGATCACGATCCAGGCCCCCTCGGCGAACTTTGTCACCGCGATGACCAGGGCAACGATTGCTGTTACTACCGCGCCGACGCCGTTGATTATGGCCTTGTTACGTCGGTTCGGCTCGTCACCCCGCAGCCAGTGCAGCACCATCCCCGACTGGCTCAGGGTGAATCCGGTGAAAACCCCAATAGCATATAGCGGGAGCAACCTCTCAACATTGCTTCCGAAGAGGATCAGCAGCAGGCAGGAGAGAATAGTCAGCGCGAAGATGCCGATGGTGAACGCAAGGCGATCGCCGCGCAGGCCGAACCAGCGCGGCACGTACCTGTCCCGAGCCATCACGTAGAGAAGGCGAGGGAAACTGGCATAACTGGTGTTGGCTGCGAGCACCAGGATCAGGGTTGTGGAGAACTGCACCAGGTAATAGTAGGGACCCTGGCCCGTGATCAGCCTCGTCAACTGGCTCAGGACAGTCTCGTTCTCAGAAGGATCGGGGATGATCCCGATGTGGCTCGCGAGGAAGGAGATGCCCACGAACATCACGGCCAGTAGCCCTGCCATCAGTCCGAGGGTGATTCGCGCGTTCCTGATCTCCGGAGCCTTGAACACAGGGACGACGTTGGAGATGGCCTCGGTGCCGGTCATGGCCGTACAGCCCTTGGCAAACGCCGACAGTACCAGGAACCAGGTGAGCGTCTCGGTTCCAGCGCTCGGACCGGCGGGCCCAGGCACGTACGGGATTCCTCCTACGACCAGACGAAACAGACCCCAGCCGATCAAACCTAGAATGGAGAAAACGAAGATGTAGGTGGGGAAGGCAAAGACAGTACCCGACTCCCGCACACCCCGGAGATTCAGCAGGGTGATCAGCACCACGGCGCCAACTGCCAGCCCCACATCGTAGTGCTCCAAAGATGGAAAGGCGGAAACCAGGGCGGCAACCCCGGCCGCCACGGACACGGCGACGGTTAGCACGTAGTCCACCAGAAGGGAAGCAGCAGCGATGAGTCCGGGCAGTTGGCCGAGATTCTCGTGGGCCACTATGTAGGACCCACCGCCCGACGGATAGCCCTGGATCGTCTGCTGGTAGCTGGTCGCCACGATGATCAGCAGCAGCGCGATCACCAGGGAGATCGGCATGGTCAGCGAGAGGGCCGCAACACCCGCGAGAATCAAGGTGCGCATGGCCGCTTCGGTGCCATACGCCACCGAGGAGAGGGCATCGGAGGAGAGGACGGCGAGCGCCCTCAGCTTGTTCAGCCGCTCCAGCCCCTCGTCGGCGGAAGCGATTGGCTGGCCCACCAGCAGATGCTTGGTTTGCCACCACAGCCTGCCCACCCCCCCTTGGGGCTCCGTCGCTTCAGGCCGAGGAAGGAGTATCCCGGGCCCAACCCCGTGAAAGCTCTTATGTCGTGCGATTCGAACCACCCGATCGCCAGGCTTCGCGCCGACCACCTCCTCCCGCCAGACGAGGTCTGGGTGGAATCCGGTGGGTGGCTTGGGAGAATGATCGGATGGCATGGGCCGCGAGCGCTCGTCACTGGTCACGAAGGATCCTCCAGAAAGACACACAGGTCACTTTGCACAAGCTTGTATTATACCTAAAGGCATCAGTTGATGTTTGCCGCCTGCCGCGGGCCGCGACATAGAAACCTTTGCCGAGCAGTGAAACTGTGGTATAGTGGCACATGCCAGATAGATGCGCTAGAGAGCGTTGACTACTTTGGGCCAATCAGGAGGAGCTATGTTCGGCGGTGCACTGCAGCCCACCCATTTGATCCTGATCCTGGTGATCGTGCTCATAATCTTTGGACCCGGCAAGCTACCAGATATCGGTGGATCTCTGGGAAAGGGCATCAACGAGTTCAAGCGAAGCATGTCTGGCGGAACCGAGGGCAGCTCGGATCCCAAGGCTGCTTCTGGAGAGCTGCAGTCATCGTCCCAGTCGAACCTCTGCCCGAACTGCCAAAGCGAAAACCCAACCGGGCACCAGTTCTGCGGCAAGTGCGGGACCAAGCTGGCATAGCCCGCCAGAGGCAGTCGTAACTCGAAGGTCGCCAAAGTCGTGCTGGGTCTTTCACCGCGGCCTCATAGGATGGGGTCGCGGTTTGATTTTGTGACTCTCTACTAGCGCACGTTGGGATTCGTCGCAGTAAATCCGAAGACGGCCTTGCTTAACAGTGCTATAATTGCGAAGGTTATGGCACCCAACGTATCCGGGAGGCAGCCTGTGTTTGAAGGAATTCTCCAACCGACCCATCTCATAATCATTCTCGTCATCGTGCTGATCGTGTTCGGTCCGGGCAAGCTCCCGGAAATCGGTGGCTCGCTGGGAAGAGGCATTAACGAGTTCAAGCGAAGCATCTCCCCGGATGCGGACGCCGGAGAGAAAGCCGCGCAGCCCCCAGCAAAGACAGCGCCGGCCGTGAGCGTGTGCCCCACCTGCCAGACAGAGAACCAGGCAGGTAATCAGTTCTGCGGCAAGTGCGGGACAAGACTGTCCTAGGCAGGACTACCGCAGCAGGTAGGGGAAACTGGTCACCACCACCCCCGGCCTGTAGAGCAGGGCGGCTTTCAGACGCAGAGCGGTCTGGTTGTGGAGAAGGTTGTCCCACCAGAAGCTGGGGACAAACTCCGGCAACACAACCACCACCAGGGTGTCGTCGGGATGGGTCTCTCTCAAGGCATCCACGTAGGCCAGCAGGGGAGAAAGCAACAGCCGGTAGGGGGACTCTATGATGACCAGGGGTAGCTCACCTGCTACCTCAGGCCACTCTCTGCGAAGCTCCTCCGCCTGTGCGGTGTCTGTTGCCACATGCACTGCCACTACCCGCCTGCTCAGCTCTTCGGCGAAGGCCAGGGCCTGACGGGCTATTCTGCTTAGACTTGACACGGGCACCAAGACCATTGGTGCCCGTCCTCTTGACCTCCTGCCGACCAGATAGCAATCTCCGTACAACCGAACTCCATGGCTCGTGGCCAAACGTCGGGCCTTCCATATCTGCCATTCTAGCCATTCCGTCACCCGTCCCCCATCTCTGTGTGATAGAATGGCCCTGTGCATTGGTGTCGAGCCGGCTGGAGATGATTCCCATGTGGCAGGTAATCGGGCATGATCGCCCGATACATCTACTTCGAAGCAGCGTTGCGGCCGGCCGAGTCTCTCACGCTTATCTCCTTTCTGGACCCAGACAGGTAGGAAAGCTGACGCTGGCCCGGGAATTGGCCAAGGCGCTGAACTGTCTCGAGTCCGATCGCCCCTGCGGGAACTGTCGATCCTGTCGGAAGATCGAGCGAGGCGTGCACCCTGACGTTCAGGTGGTCAAGTTGGAGGATGGCGCCAAGAGCATCGGCATCGACGTCGTCCGCGAGATTCAGGAGAGGGTTGCACTGCGTCCCGCCGAAGGCAGCGTGAAGGTCTACATCATCGAAGAGGCCGAACGGATGTCGGAACAGGCAGCCAATGCCCTTCTCAAGACCCTGGAGGAACCACCGCCTTCGGTGCTCATGGTGCTGACTACCCTGGACTCGACATTGTTGCTACCGACTCTGGTATCTCGATGCCAGCAGGTGGATCTCCTTCCGGTCCCAACCAGTATCATCGAGGGTACAGTCTGTGGACGGACGGGGGTGGATCCCGAGCAGGCACGGTTGGTGGCGTCCCTCGCCAAGGGCAGGGTGGGATGGGCGATCGAGGCCATCGCGAACCCGGCGATGCTGCGCAGGCGGGCCGAACTGATGGACCGTCTGATGGCTCTTCCGCGAGCCAATCGGGTGGACCGCTTCGCCTACGCTTCGGAGCTGGCCTCTCTATCCGGTCGTGATCCGGAGGCCGCTCGATCGGTACTGGAGAGTTGGCAATCCTGGTGGCGGGACCTACTGCTCTATCGTCTCGGCATGGAGGATCTGGTGGTCAACGTTGACCTGAAGGATCTTCTAGGGTCGCAGGTGCGGCTGTACCCGGCGCACGTTCTGGGCCAGATGATAAAGGCGATACAGGAGACAATCGCCATGCTGGCCCAGAACGTCAACGCCCGCCTGGCCCTCGAGGTCCTCATGTTGCGCATGCCACGGATCTGAAAGATCTGGCGTGCGCCAAGAAGGTGCGGATCAGGGTGACTCGCATCTAACACTCCGTTCTATGCCCTTGCTTGATAGGTGAGAAATGACTTGCATCGTAGGCGTCCGCTTCAAGAAAGCCGGCAGGATTTACTACTTCGATCCGGGACAGTACTCCCTGGCAAACGATGAGCTGGTCATAGTCGAGACATCGAAGGGCATCGAGTTGGGCAAGGTGGTCATCGCTCCCTCCGAGGTGGTGGAGAGCGACGTGACGGAGCCGCTGAAGCCGGTGCTGCGCAAGGCAACCCCCGAGGACATAGACAGGCTTCACAGCTTCAGATCCCGCGAGGCAGATGCGCTGGCAAAGTGCAAGGAGCGGGTGAAAAGCTTCGGCCTGCCGATGAAGCTGATTGCCGCGGAGTACAACTTCGATGGAAGCCGGCTGGTGTTCACCTTCACTGCCGAGGGCAGGGTCGACTTTCGGCAGTTGGTCAGGGACCTGGCCGGCATATTCAGAACCCGCATCGAGTTGCGGCAGGTCGGTGTCCGCGACGAGGCGAAGCAGTTGAGCGGATACGGACGATGCGGCAGGCCGCTCTGCTGCTGCGCGTTCCTGGACGATTTCTCCTCGGTATCCATAAAGATGGCGAAGGAGCAGGAGCTTCCCCTCAACCCCATGAAGATATCCGGGCTGTGCGGCCGGCTGCTCTGCTGCCTGGGGTATGAGAACAAGGCCTACTGTGAGATGCGGCAAGGGCTTCCGAAGGCAGGGGAGAGGGTGAGCACCATTCAGGGTGAAGGCCTAGTGGTGGCCGTGAACGTTCTCAAGCAGAGCGTGACGGTGGAGGTGGAAGAAAAGGGGATTCTGGAGCTGGGTTCTACCGAGATCAGCCGGCTCAACGACAGGGACAAGAGGGAAGAGGCCAAGCCCGCCGAAAAGCCAAACTCCACGAAAAGGTAGGTGCCACCGATGACGCAATCCGAATCGGCTGAAATCGTGGTGCTTGGAGCTACCTGCCTCGATGTCAAGATCCGCCCTCTGGCTCCGATCCAGCCAGGCACTTCCAACCCCGCGCAGATCCGGCTTTGCGAGGGAGGCTGCGGTCGGAACGTCGCCGAGAACCTGGCGCGGCTCGGAGTGAGGGTCACCCTCCTCTCTGTTGTGGGAACCGACCTGCTGGGCCAGCGACTTCTGGATCTCACCGCGGCGGCCGGGGTGGACGTGAGCCGAGTCATACTCAGCCCGGACCACACCACCGGCGCCTGCCTAGCCATGTTCACGGACGAGAATCGGCAGGGCTACGCTCTCGATGATGTGAACCAGTTGAGGATCATCACCCCGGAGTATCTGTTGACCCAGAGGGAGCTGCTCTCGAACGCGAAGATGGTGATGGTGGACGGCAACGTCGAGCGAGAGGCGGCAGCCATGGCCCTCTCCCTATCGAAGGAGTATGGAGTCCCCGTGGGCCTCGATCCGGCATGTGTGCGCCGCGCCTACGCCATACGCCCCCACCTATCGGAGTTCTACCTGGTGACCCCCGATCGAGCCGAGGCCGAGGCGCTGCTGGACACCACCATCGGCAGCGCGGAGGGTGCCCTGGAGGCAGCCAGGAGGATGGTAGCGCTCGGGGTGAAGGTGGCGATCATCACATTGGCCGAGGAGGGTTTGGTCTACGCCACCTCCGAAGGGCATGGAAGGATCCCCGCCATCCGATCCGACATCGCCGACTGGACAGGAGCGGGAGACGCCCTGGCAGCCGCCGTCCTCTACGGACTGATCAATCAGATGCCGGTGGACGAGGTGATGAGGCTGGGAATAGCAGCTGCCACGCTAACCCTAAAGTCGGCGAAGAGCGTGAACCCGGATATGAGCCTCGAACAACTCTACGCCAACATGGTGATCTAAGTAGCATAACGCCTGATGGCCGGGGACACTCTCACTCTATAGCAACTCTCACCGGGTACCGGGCGACACCGGCGGCGGGGATTCCAGCACAGTCGCCTCTATCGGCAGCAATCCGGCCTCCTTGGCGATGTCACCCCCGTTAGCCACCGTGATGTCCCCCGCCTTCGCCCAGGGGACATCCACCTTCCACCGCTGTAGAACTGCCCGCTGGGCCCGCAGCACCACAGCGTTCCCCATGTCCGCGAGGCTGATCGGCAGGCCAAAGTGGGCGAGAGGGTCCGAGTCGGCCTCGAAGAACGCCTTGATCTTCGGATCCCCATCCAGGATGCGCCAGTGGCGCTGCTGTATGGCAGCCCAGCTCAGCCCGGCGTCGGCCGAGCTGTCGGGTCGACGAGGGGTCTGACGAACCGTGAACAGCCAGTCATCCTTGTTCTTCTCGGAGAGAACGTCGAAGACGTTGACGAACCACACCTGCTTCTGATCCGGTCGCCACTGAAGTATGAACTTCTGGGTGGCCTGGCAGATGAAACCATCCATGAAGAAGCGACGAGAAATGGGATAGCCCAGCGCGTCAACGCCGCCCAGCCGCTGAAACTCACTCCAGAAGGGCACCCCTGAGTCGTCTGTGATGCTGTATCCGTAGGGGCTCCTCCCCAGCGGAGAGCCGTTGGCCTGGGAGTAGAAGTGACCGTTGGGGATCGGGTAGTCCAGCTTACCACCCACCAGCACCACCGCCGAAGCTCCCCCCGGCATGGTCATCGACGATAGGGTCGTGACGAAGTTGGGGCTGCCGGCAACCTTGGGCATCTGCCGGATCATTGCCGCCGTGGGAGAGAGGTTTATCGGGTTCCCCGCGGCGTCGGCATCGAACATCCAGAAGACTTTCGCCTCCGGGTTATAGAAGTGTGGTGTGGCCGCCACCACCCTGGGATCCTTCAACCAGTAGTTGAAGGCAGTCTGGTAGTACTGAGCGATCGCCCGTGGGTCGTTCACGAAGCCGATGTAGGACTCGGTGATGAAAACCGGCAGGTTCACCCCGATGTAATCCAACTCCAGGGAGTAGCCACGATAAGTGAAGCGAACCCCCCTGTCCTCGAAGAATTGGTACGGGTTGCTGGCCCAGCCGTCCAGCCGGGTGAAGATGTCCGGGACCTCGGCTTTCATACCCGCCAGGAACTGGAACTCGTCCATCATCCCCGGCTGAGTGAGGTTGGACAGGTCGAAAGGAGCGTTAAGGATCTTGAATCGATCGTGAACGTCGGCGAAGGTGTCCAGGAACGACTTCAAGTAAAGAGCGTACTCCTGGGGGTTCGGCTGCCCGCCCCACTCGATGCCAAGGTTCGGCTCGTTGCCCACGATAAGATAGGTAGCGGGGGTGTGCCACTTCAGTCCGGTGAGAAACTTCTTCCACTGCAAAGCCTGATCCGGCGCTGGCTTGACCCAGTACATGCTGTCCTGATGGGTGGAGAGCCGCAGAATGGGGATCAGATGGTAGCGATCGGCGTTGTCCAGGAATTGCTGGATCCGCGCCGGGTTCTGCCAGTCCTCGTCGACCAGCAATACGAGCACATATCCCCAATCGCCGCCGGAGGAGTTGACGATCTTGGAAACCGCGCTCAGGTGTTGGGCGTCGAACCAGCGGATCACGTTTATGCCAACCTTGTTGTTTGGAACAGCGGGATCGGCATGGGCAACAGGGACGACACCAACGAGAGCCACAAGCAGAGACAGCAACAGGAGAAGCTGGCGCGCGAACGTGGTCAAGGCAACCTCCCGGTATCCGGAGGATATGTCAGACAGACAGAACGAGTAGTCGGGGGAACACAAAAAGAAGTTGCAAGTTGAACCTGCAGGAGAATACGGGACGGCAACCCGTGCCGTCAATGCCCAGTGCCCAAATCGGGGAACGTTCCGGAAAAATCGGCCCATTAGGATGTGGGCGGGCAGCACGTTCGGATCACGCTACCTACGCGCGAGGTCTGGAGGGTCGATGCGGGAGACGGCCGGATCTAAGCGCGCCGAAGGTAGGTCTCCAGCTCCCACGAGCTTATGTGTCTGCGGTATGCGAGCCATTCCCGAGCCTTGACGGCGAGAAAGCGCTCGTAGATCGGTTGTCCAAGCGCGGCCCGCACTACCGGATCCCAGTCCAGCTCCTCCAGCGCCTCCTCGAGGGTCTCCGGCAGGGGATCCACCCGTTCCTCCCGGTCCTCCAACCCATCCAGCTGCTCCACAGGCGCCGGCAGGGATGATTTATTCTGAATCCCGTCCAGGCCAGCCTCCAGCATCACAGCGAGTGCAAGATATGGGTTGCAGGCGGGATCCGAGGCCCTGAACTCCACCCGAGTGCCGGTCTTCAACCTCAGTTCGGGAATACGTATGAGCGACCAACGATTCACGCGAGCCCAGGAGATCCTGGAAGGGGCCTCGGCGCCCCCCAATAGCCGCTTGTAGGAGTTGACCAGGGGAGCGACCACAGCACACAGCCCGCGTGCATGTGCCAACTGGCCGGCCACAAACCAGCGACCCAGATCGGATAGATGGTAGCGGTTTCCAGGGTCCTGGAACAGGTTGGAGCCATCTCTCGGATCGACCAGCCGCTGTTGAAGATGCAATCCCGACCCGCTGACCCCCTCGATCGGCTTGGGCATGAAGCTGATAAGCAGATGGTCCCTGCTGGCAAAGGCCTTTAGCCCGCTCTTGAGCGTCACAATGGCATCGGCAGCTTCCAAGGCTCCAAGCTCTGCCACATCGATCTCCTGCTGGCCGGCAACCACCTCGTGGTGGGTTGTCTCCACCTGGAATCCGACGCTCGACAGCGCCAGCACGGTGCTGAAACATAACCTTTCCGCTCGATCGTCGGGAACCTCGAAGTATCCGCTCCTATCCACCGGCTTCAATGTCGGGCAGGCAGTGGCCGAGTCTCCATCCTCAAAGACGAAGAACTCCAACTCGCTGGACACCCGATAATCGAAGCCCAGCTCGGCTGCCTCCGCCAGAACGGCTCTCAGGGCGTTGCGAGGATCGGCTGGAAACGGGGCACCATCCGGCAGGCAGAGATCGCAGATCAACCGGGCCGTCGGCTGCGACTCCCAGGGTAGGAGCACGAACGTCGATGGGTCCGGACGAAGATAGAGGTCGCTCTCCACAACTCTCGCGGCCCCCTCTACCGCCGAGCCATCAAACCAGACACCATCTTCCAGGGCACCGCGGAGCCTACCCGCGGGAAGACTCACCGTCTTGATCGCGCCGGATACGTCGGTGAACTGGAGATTCAGAAAGCTGACGCCGGTGCGTCGGACCCCATCGAGCAGTTCTTCGATTCGCTCGTCCATCTGTATCCCTGCCTTCTCAAGAAAACGATATCCCTGGCTGCAAGAAGCCTTCAGTGCACCAGTTGGCTACGGTGGACAAGCTCCGCTACAACGCCCAGGGCAATCAAGACGGCAAATACGGCCACGATGATCGCGGCGGTCAGCCAGGGTGACGTGAAGCCCCCGAGTGTGGAAGGAGCGATCTGAGCAGGACCATAGTCAGGGATAACCACAGCATCCAGATGTTCCAGATCCTGCTGCAGCTCCTCCATAGACGAGTAGCGTTCGGCAGGATCCCGCCGTAGGGCTCTAAACAGAACCGCCTCCAATTGGGGGGGCAGATCCGACCGCACCCGGCGCAGCAGGGGAGCCTCCGAATTGACCCGCTGACTCATGACCGCCAGGGCATTATCCCCCTGGAACGGTACCTCTCCAGTCACCATCTCAAACAGCATGACCCCCACGGAGTAGACGTCGGTGCGCGCGTCGCCGCGCTCCCCACGAACCTGCTCCGGCGCCATGTAGTCCGGCGTCCCCACGCTGTTGGAGAGGCGACGAAAAGTCAAGCGACGAGCACCACGCAGGAGGGCGATGCCGAAATCCACCAGTTTGACCTGCCCCTCGGACGTGATCAGGACGTTCTCCGGCTTTAGATCACGATGGACTATGCCCCGCTCGTGACAGTAGCGAAGGGCATCCACCAACTGCCGGGTGATCTGCAGCGTCTTGTCCAGGGGCAGCGGAGAGTTCTCCGCCAACTGCTCTCGGAGCAATCTCCCCTCCACATACTCGAGCACCATGTACGGAGAGGTTCCACCACGCAGTTGGCCCTCGGCGATCAACCGCTGGATGTTGGGATGATCGAGCCGCTTGCCGATCTCCATCTCTCGCTGGTAACGGCTGAAGGTGGCAGGATCACCGATGATATTAGAGTAAGGGATCTTCAGAACGACGTCTCGGCCGGTCTCGCCGTCGCGGGCCTTGTAGGCCTCGCTCATCCCACCATGGCCCAGAACAGCGAGAATCTCGTACCTTCCGTCCACCCTGTCGCCTATGTCGTATCCCACGCCCACTCCCAACCAAACCTCTTCACTCGAGCTAAGCACGTAGCCATAAGAAAGCGGGTCCAGGGCGCAGCGCCTAGCGGGGTTTGGGGTGCCCCAAAGAATGCTTTTCTTGGTCACATGCTTAAATCCAACGCAC
>DAHXJB010000294.1:0-7107 GCA_027372455.1 Chloroflexota bacterium
GGGTAGTCCTTGCCGGCCTGGCGGAGTTGGTCTGCGGTCGCTACCGACACCGAGGAGATCACGGCGTATTGCTGGCCCGGCCGCATTGGAATGGTGGATCGTAAGGCCGCCAGCTGATCCAGGCTTCCAAAGCGATCGGCATACACCGGCAGGCTCAGTTTCACCGGAGACGTGGCCGCGAAAATGTTGCTGCTTCTGCCGGCAATCAGCTTGAAGTGCTGCTCGACATCCAGCCTGCCGCGGTAGACGCTGGTGGAAGCCAGCTGCTGATCGTTGGCTTCCAGTCGGGAAGACTGGTCCGCGGTGCTGATCCAGCCGTGGCCGTTATACTGGTCGTAAGCCTGCGCAGCCCAGTACTCTGGGAGTGGCGAGGAAACCAGCATTACGGGGTCAGCGCCCAATTCAATGGCGCCCTTTAGAGCCATGGTCTTGGCGAAGCGGTTACCTTCGATCTTTCCGCCGGAGGTTCCTATCGAAGCGAAGACTCGATCGAACTCCACCTGAAGTCCCTGCCACGGAGCTGTCACCTGGAACCAACTCTCCGCCACGGAAGCATTGACGCTCCCGATGGGAAGCGCCCAGGCAACGGCGAGCAGTCCGATTGAGAGGAATGCGCCACCCAGCAGGCTATTTCGGGAAAGGCTACCATGATATTCGGCTCCCACCCGCGCCCAGTCTCTCTGCTTCTGGAAGAGGGTGATCCGCATCAGCAGCAGGAGGGAAGCCATCATCACGACCAGCAGATTGCCTTCCGGGTTGGGGGCTCCATACGAGAGGTTCAAGAGCAGAGCAGAGTCGCAGGCCACGACGGGGAAGAGGACGTTGTGCCTCCTGAAGGTGAGCCAGGCCGAAAGGTAGCCGAGAAACCAGGCCAGTAGCGCCATCAGCAGGGCAAAGAGCATGTTGTCGTTGCCCATGCCTCCGCCAAAGACCAGTTCCAACCAGCTCCAGATGTGCCCGAACAGCCACGCGAAACGCTCCTCCCAATCGCCATTTGGACCCAGGGCGGCGAAGTAGAAGCCGATGCCCACCAGGCCCACCTCCCCCGCGAAGAGATGGGCAATCGGACCTCGAACCGGCAGTTTAGATAGAGCGAACCCCACCATCAGGCCAATGACAGCCAACCACGGAACAATCCACAGCCCGTCGACCCAGGCGGCGTCGTTCAAGGAGATGGCAGGCCCCAAGACGACCACGATCAACAGCAGAAGCGAGAACCATCCCTCACGGGGGCCATGGATCAACCGCAACATAAACTAGTTGCTCCCATCTTCATCAACGAGGCACAAGCATCTCTGTTGCGGGACAGTAAGCCACAGCTTCGGATCGAGTCGGTGGCCACCACATTCGGAGCATTCCGGTTCACTTCACTCCAATTGGATGCGCGAGCGCCTGAGCCAGGTTGTCGCCCCGCTTCACGAGGTAGATTGGAACCCCCCAGGCAGCGAGGAAGCTCACCAAGACGTAGGACGACTGCTTGGATCCAAAACTCTCGGCCTCAAGCAACACCGCGATGACCGAGACCCCCTTTGCGGCCAGAAGCCGGCAAGCAGCCAGCCATCGCTCGTCGGTGGAAGGTGTGACGATCACCGCCGTAGCTCCGCGCCCAACCCGCACCTCCTCCGACATCACTACCCGCTCCAGTGAAGTGCTGCTGCCGGCATGGATCACCGCCAGTAGCTCCAACGATTTCTGGAACTGGCGGTGGCCACGATCCGCCACCAGAACCCGCCCTTGAGTGATGATACCGAGCTCTCGCTGCTGATCCAGAAAGTACTTGGCCAGAGTCGCTCCAATCGACACCACCGATTCTTCCGTGGAGTCCTCCCCGGACCCAACCTGGACCTCTCCGTCCAGATCGAGAATGAGCCAGACGTCGGAGAGCGGATCCAGGTCGAACTCCTTCACCATCAGCTGACGTCTTCTGGCCGAGCTAAGCCAGTGGATGCGGCTCATCGCATCTCCCGGTTGGTAGTCCCGCACTCCGGCCGCGTTTGGGGTGGTAACCTGCGTCCGCTGCCCCCGGATATTGCCCCCGGGCAGTTCTCCCTGTAGAGGGCTGAATGAAGTCAACTCAATGATCGCCGGGTACACCACGACGGTCCCGCTGATGGGGAGCTTCCTCTGCATCCTGAACAGCCCGAATGGATCCCCGCTGGCCACCTGTACAGGACCCAAAGTGAAAATGCCCC
The DNA here is from genome assembly GCA_027372455.1 of Chloroflexota bacterium. Lineage (GTDB taxonomy): Bacteria > Chloroflexota > UBA6077 > UBA6077 > UBA6077 > JAJYNT01. The sequence goes on from DAHXJB010000294.1 coordinate 2,193, forward strand.
GAACCCGACATGGTGTTATTAAGGGTAGCGTTCGCCTGGCATGAGCAGCCAAGGCGACCACTCGGTTGCCATGTCGGTCGACCATGTTGGAACGGTCGCGAACCTCGAGCCACATCTTGGGCACCCAGCCGGTGTTCTCCAGGGTAAGCTGCTCCTCGATCCTGCCTCCGACCTGGGCTCGGGTGGTCCTGATCTCGTGTCGGAACCAGAGCCACCGCACATTGATCCAACTCCACAGAAACGAAATAAAGAGGAGCCCTATCAGGGTGTATAGAACCCGGTACAGAATCCCCCAACCGGTGCTCAACGCGGAGACCAGCACGAGGAGGGCAATTACCGCTACCAGGAACGCTTTCACCTCAATATCGACACTGATACTCGACTCCCTGGCACCGGCAGACTCTCCAGGAGGTCGTGGATTACCCGGGTGGCATCCACGTTCTTGATGCGGGAAGCAGGGTTGATGATCAAGCGGTGGGCGAGAACGGGCTCTGCCAGCGCCTTCACGTCGTCTGGCAGGGCGTAGTCGCGACCCGCGAGCAAGGCACGGGCCTGAGCCGTCCTGAAGAGCGCCAGAGAGCCTCTCGGGCTGGCACCAAGGTACACGTCCGGGTGGTCACGGGTAGCCGATACGATATCGACAATGTAGTCGCGCAGGGGCGGCGCCACGGTGACGCCCTTGACCTGGGACTGAACGGTCAGCAGATCCTCGAGACCGGCCACCTGCGATAGCTCCTCCAGCGGGTGAGAGTACTGCTGCCTGTCCAGGATCTCCACCTCGTCCTTCTTGCCGGGGTATCCCAGCCGGATACGCATCAGAAATCGATCCAGCTGAGCCTCCGGAAGAGGGAAGGTGCCTTCATATTCGATGGGATTCTGGGTAGCCATCACCAGGAACGGCCTGGGCATCCGGTAAGTGACGCCATCCACGGTGATCTGCCTCTCCTCCATTGCCTCCAGCAGACTGGACTGGGTCTTCGGAGTGGCTCGATTGATCTCATCGGCCAGCACGATCTGGGCAATGACAGGGCCAGGTCGGAACTCGAACTCTCCGGTCTTCTGGTTGAAGATGGAGACCCCGGTAACGTCGCTCGGGAGCAGATCGGGGGTGAACTGCAGCCGCTTGAAGCCGCAACCGATGCTACGAGCGAGGGCCTTGGCCAGCACGGTCTTCCCCACCCCCGGCACGTCCTCGATCAGCACGTGTCCCTCGCAGATGAGGGCGATGAGCGCGGACTCCACCTCGGCATGTTTGCCGACGACGACCCTTTCCACGTTGTCGATGAGATCCTGCAACACCGATTTCACGTCCACCGCCATACCCACAACTCCACAAGTCGAAGATAGAATCAAATCGGGCTTTCCTTCAGCGCCCACCTATGAGGCACCGGGAAAGCCCTCACCGTTCAACCGTCGATCCTGTGTAACTTCTAGGCCCAGAGTATCGCAACATCCGCTACCTCTGGGCTCTAACGAGCCCGAACATCAACGCGCAAGAGTTGTTCCACTTGCAGGCCTTACTCATCTTCGTGCCCGTTGCCGTTATCGGTGGAAAGGGACATCACGATCTCATCCTCTTCGGCCAGACTATCTTGAGGAAGGAGTGTCGCAGCCGGCTCAATCCCAGCGGCACCGTCCGGCTCCGGGATCTCTCGGCGATTCCCGTTAGCTGAGGAGATGGAGGCCACCTTATCCCCTTCATTGAGGTTCATCACGTTGACCCCCTGGGAAGCTCTGCCGTAGCAGGGTATCCGCTCCACCGGGGTCCTTATCACCAGTCCGCCCGCGGAGACCACCAAGAGCTCCTCCGTGGGCTTGACCACTCTGGCCGCGGCGATAGGTCCCGTCTTATCGGTGACCTTCAGGGCACGGACACCGCTTCCGCCACGGGATTGCGGATGAAATTCCGACAGGGCGGTACGCTTTCCGAAGCCATCGGTGGTTACCAACAGCAGATCAAGCTCCGGGTCCACGATATCCATGGCAATCACCCAATCGCCCTTGTCCAGACGGATAGCTCGCACACCCCCGCTGGTTCGAGATGCCGACCGCAACTCGGTCTCGCCGAAGCGGATCGATTGCCCCTGCTCTGTGACCAGGATCACCTCGGAGCCCTTGTGGCCGTAGCGTACGGCCACCAACTCGTCCCCATCCTCCAACGACATGGCGATCAACCCATTGGAGCGGACCGTGGAGAAGTCACGAAGCGGCGTTTTCTTGATCTCGCCCTGCCTGGTGGCCATCAGGAAGTAGTCTCCCTTGTCGAAGCTGGGCACGGCTTCGACGGCCGTCACGGTATCCTTGGGATCCAGCGAGATCAGATTGATGATGGGCAAGCCCTTGGCCTGTCTGGTGGCATCCGGCACCTCATAGGCCTTCAGCTGGAAGACCCGGCCCCTGTCAGTGAAGAAAAGGAGGTTGGCATGGGTATCTGCCACCAGCATCTGGCGGAGGGCATCCTCCTCCCGGAAGACCATGCCCTTTATCCCCTTACCGCCCCGATGCTGGGCATGATAGGTGTCGGCAGGCATCCGCTTGATGTAGCCTCGCTGGCTGAGGGTGATGAGCACCTCCTGGTGATCGATCAGATCCTCGTCCCTGAAATCCTCCGCCTCCATCGGCACGATACGGGTGCGACGCTCGTCACCATACTTCTCCTTCAGCTCCGTCAGCTCGCCCCGGACAAGGTGAAGGATCTTCTGCGGGTTGGCCAGCAGATCCTCCAGGTAGGCGACGGTGCGCAGCACCTCCTCGTACTCATCAAGGATCTTCTGCCGCTCCAGGGCCGCCAGCCTACGAAGCTGCATGTCGAGGATAGCTCGGGATTGGATCTCCGAGAGACCAAAGCGCTCCATCAGGTTGGTCAGAGCGACCTCGGCGGAGGCCGACTCCCGAATGGTACGTATCACCGCATCCAGGTGATCCAGAGCGATCTTGAGACCTTCCAGGATGTGAGCTCGGGCTCGGGCCTTCTCAAGCTCGAACTGGGTTCGGCGGGTTAGCACCTGCTGGCGATACTCCAGGTAGTGGGCCAGGGCCTTCTTCAAGGTGAGCACCCTGGGCTGCCCATCCACCAGAGCGAGCATGTTGACCCCGAAGGCCGACTGCATGGCCGTGTGCTTGTACAGACGGTTCAGCACGGCCTGGGGCTTCGCGTCCCGTTTCACCTCTATGACGATGCGCATTCCCTGCCGATCGGACTCGTCGCGGAGATCCGAGATCCCCTCGATCCTCTTCTCCTTGACCAGATCGGCGATCTTCTCTATCAGGTTGGCCTTGTTAATCTGGAAGGGCAGTTCCGAGACGACTATCTGGAAGCGTCCGCCCTTCGACTCCTCGATGGTAGCCTTGGCTCGCATCAGGATGCGGCCGTGGCCGGTGCCGTATGCGGCCTTGATCCCCTCGGTGCCCAGGATAAGACCCCCGGTCGGGAAATCCGGGCCCTTGACGAAGTCATACAACTCCTCGACAGTCGCCTCCGGATTGTCGATGAGGTAGATCATCGCATCGGCTATCTCGTTCAGGTTGTGGGGCGGGATATTTGTGGCCATGCCGACGGCGATGCCAGCAGAGCCGTTGCACAACAGGTTCGGGAAGCGGGAGGGGAGCACCACAGGCTCCTGCCGGGTTCCGTCGTAGTTGGGAAGGTAATCCACGGTCTGCTTGTCGATGTCGGCCATCATCTCCATGGCCACGGCCGTCATCCGGGCCTCGGTGTACCTCATGGCTGCTGGAGGATCGCCGTCGATGGAGCCAAAGTTGCCCTGTCCATCGACCAGCGGGTAGCGCATGTTGAACTCTTGGGCCATACGGACCAGGGTCGGGTAAATGACGGCTTCGCCGTGCGGGTGGTAGTTGCCCGAGGTGTCACCGCAGATCTTGGCGCACTTCCTGTGAGCTCGGTTAGGGGCCAGATTCAGATCGTGCATGGACACCAGGATGCGACGCTGGGATGGCTTAAGGCCATCACGTGCGTCGGGAAGGGCGCGGGACACGATCACGCTCATCGCGTAGTCGAGGTAGGAGTGCTTCATCTCCTCTTCGACGCTGACTGGCTTGACGATTCCAATTTCCATGAGATTTCCTCGATATCGCTAGCGATCAGTCATCAGCGGCCGGCTTTCAGTGCCGCACCATCGGCATCCCACGGCGGCCAACCGCCCGCTGTTGTATCCAAACGACATCTCCCACCCCAAATCCTGGCCGGTAGCTGCCCGAACGACAGGCGCCAGAAGGTGCCAAGCGGAGCGAAGACGGAGAAACCCAATAGACTGTCTGGATCTGAATTCTGAAGAGGGATCCCACAAGGCATCAGCCTCGTTGGCCGTTCTGTCGCCTGGATTCAGGCTCGCCCTGGCTCCCCGCATCCTCTGGGGAGATTCCCAACAGCTTCTGGTACTCCTCGATGCCAAGGACTACCGCAAAGGGCTTACCCTGCTTCTCGATGAGGAAGGTCTCGCCGCCAAAGTGGGCGCGCCCGAGGATCTCTGCGAATTTATTGCGGGCATCGGCAGCCCGAATCTTGATAGGCATTCCGCTTCTCCTGATAGGGATTATACGACAAATTGTACAAAATGTCAAAGGCGAGTGCCCCCGCATCCATCCTCGGCGCACCTTCAACGTTTCTTCAGCATTCCCTCAGGTGTACCAGGGTCATACGCTGCACCATGATTGGGGATGCTCTGCTCAGCTATGCGACTGAGCGGCCAAAGCGTCCCGTGTTTGCCTCCTTGTCCGGAGGAAGGGATTCTCCCAAGCTCCCAGATCGCGAAAGACCTCGGCGATCCAGGCACGTCGACCATTCTTGTCAGGAGGTGACATCGGAGCGACTCAAACCCCTCTTATCGGGGCACAAGCAAGGGTTACAACGGTGCTCTAACACTCGCAAAATCCTTGGCAAATCGAGTCCCGTGCG
>DAHXJB010000338.1:0-3716 GCA_027372455.1 Chloroflexota bacterium
GCTGCGTTGCCGGCGCCTTTGGTGCAGGGGCAGCGGTAGGTGATGCCGGAGCAGCCGACTGGGAACAACCAAGAACGCCTAGGGCCATTGCGACGACAACCACCAGGGACGAGACCATCCGTGTCTTCATGAGAGTCCTTCCTTTCGCTCTTGAGATCACCGCCAAAGCGATGACCACCGCGTTACAGCCGACCCTGAATGGGGTCGGCCATTTCCCCACCGGACTGCGCGGCCAGCTCCCAAAGTTGCCGTCGGGAGCGAACCTCCCGAACGACTTGGAGCGCCAACGAAGCGATGGTGAGGGCCAGCACTACGCCGCTGATGGGACTGGTGAAGAAGATGGACAGGCTGCCATCCGACACGATCAACGCCCGTCTGAAGTTGACTTCCATGGTGGGACCGAGCACCATGGCCAGCACGATCGGCGCAACGGGGAAGTTGAACTTGCGGAGCAGGTAGCCGAGGATGCCGAAGAACATGGCTACCCATGCCTGAAACAATTCCCCCGACTCCGCGTAAGCAGCGAGCAGGCAGACGGCGAGCACGATGGGCATCATGATCGCCTTGGGAACGGCCACCACCTGGGTCCAGAGCTGGGTCCCAGCCAGTCCGATGATGGTCATGATCACGTTCCCGATCAGCAGGCTCGCGAAGAGACCGTACACCAGGGGGCCTTGCTGGACGAACAACAGTGGGCCGGGCTGCAACCCTTGAATGGTGAGGGCGCCAATCATGATGGCAGTTGCCGCTGAGCCGGGTATGCCCAGGGTCAGGAGCGGCACCAGGGCTCCGCTTACCACAGCATTGTTGGCGGCCTCCGGGGCGGCCACCCCCTCCAGGACGCCTGTGCCGAACAACTCGGGATGCTTCGAGGCACGCCGCTCCTCGCTATAAGCGATGAAGGAGGCCACGGCCTTGCCGGCGCCCGGGAACAGCCCGATGACGAAGCCGATAACACTTCCCCTAACTATCGCCCCCCAGGTTCCCAGGGTCTCCCTCAGGGTGGGCAGCGCTCCCGACACCTTCATGGGCAACATGTCCTTCTCCCAGATCTCCTCCATCGTCATCAGCACCTCGGAGATGGCGAAGAGGCCGACCAGCCCGGCGACGAAGGGGATGCCCTCGAATAGCTCCATGGTGAAGGCGTACCGGGGAGTGCCCGTGATTGGATCTATTCCGATGGAGGTGATCAGGAGCCCGAAGGTTACCGTCATCAGCCCCTTGACCACCGATTTCCCCGCCAGGCCCGCGACCACGGTGAGCCCGAAGGTCGCCAGGGCGAAGTACTCCGGCGCTCCGAAGCTGAGAGCCACGTTGGCCAAAGGAACGGCGACGAAGATAAGGGCTATGGTGGTCGCGAAGCCGGCGACCCCGGAGGAGATGATGGAAATCCCAAGGGCCTTGGCTGGCATCCCCTTTTGCGCCAGCGGGTAGCCATCGAAGCAGGTGGGCGCCGCACCGGCTTCCCCGGGTACGTTCAGGGTGATCGAGGTTATGCCGCCACCGTACTCGGCTGCTCCGTAGAGTGAGGTCAGGAAGATCAGACTGGTGAGCGGAGAGAGGGTGAAGGTGAAGGGAAGCACCAGGGCGATGGTCATCGACGGATTCAACCCGGGCAGAGCCCCTATGGCGTAGCCCACAAGCGATCCAAGGAAGAGGGCGATCAGGTTTTGCCCCTGCAAGGTAAGTTGGAAACCGAGGAGCATCTGGTCAAACATCTGACGTTTCCCACCTGGTCATCTGAAGAGTGTGGCGCAGTCCGATTTCTTCAGCGGCGTTCAACCTCCTCCATGAGATCGACGGTGATGCCCTGTAGATGGGCGCGCATCACCGCCCTGGCTCGCCGTTCGTCTCCCTTCTTTATGGCCTCATAAAGGCGCGAGTGCTGCTCGTGGTACTTGAGGGCCAGCCCTTCCCCGCTCAGCCCCTTCTTCTTGACCTCTCGCCAGATTGAGCCGCTCATCTGCCCCACAATGCGGGACATGGACACATAGAGGGCATCGTTGTGAGCTGCCTGCGCGATGGCCAGGTGGAACTCCCGGTCCCCATCGACGGGATGTCGTCCCTCGTCCAGTTCCATGGCCATGTCCTCCAGCATCTGGCGAAGGCGGTGCAGATCGGAGGACGTGCGCTTGCGGGCTGCCAACTCCGCTATGCTGGGCTCCATGGCCAGCCGGGCTTCGAGGATCTCCAGCGGGTTGTCTTCCCTAGACAGCAACAACTCGGCGAAGTCATCCGCCGGGCCCGCGACGAAGGCACCACCGCCGGCCTTTACACGGATCAGGCCGAGAGCCTGGAGACCGCCGAGAGCCTGCCGGACGGAAGGGCGAGAGACGGCCAGCTCCTCTGCCAACTGTCTTTCGGCGGGAAGCCGATCACCTGGCTTGTAGTGGCCATCTTCGATCAGGCTGCGAATCTGATTCATCGCCTGGAGATAGACCTTCTGGGGAGTGATCGGCTTCAGCACCATCGTGTCCTCCCAATTGCTGGGGAGCAAGAAGTAGCAACCGGCAGCCTACTAGTCAAGCTACCTGGTTGTCAAGTGGACAGACCAGATCCTGTCGATGTCACCGAAATTGGATTGGACGTCAAGGGCGCCACATGCACGCTGGCTTTAGCTGCCGCGTGGGTATCCGCGGCCAACGCAGGTTCTAATGGCGAAGCGAAGGAGACGCAATGACGCGACGGGGTGCCGAGAGGCAGCGTCCTGGCGCGCGGACAACATGGGCGTCGCTTTCAGGCGCCACCGTGGCGACGGCCGAACTTTCCCGCATGAGTGGGCTACGGACAGCCGCGACCAGCACTGCGACCGTGTCCATCCTGATGTGATGACAACTGGCGACTCGGTAGCCACGATGAGAGCGAGACTCCGCCACCGACCAGCCTTGATCACCGCTCCCGGGGTGACGCGCAGCGCCTACGACGACTCCGTTCCCGCCGAGCGTCCTTCACCGCGCCCGAGTGACGGCTGTACGTTCGGCGCCTCCCTGCTCACCTCATCGGCTAGCCGGTGGAGCTTCCAGCCGATTGCGCCCATCCAGATCAGAAGGAGCATCCCGTAGACGCCGTATCCGCCCGCCAAGACCGGCCGAAGGACCTCACTGACGATCCCGAGGGCGCCCGTGACGATGCCCAGATAGGCGATGCCCTTGTGGAAGACGCCCTGCAACATCACAACGGAGGTGATCAGCGTGCCAACCGTGGTCAGCACGCCAACGGCCGTGGGCGTGAGATTCAGGGCGATCAGGTTCTCCGCGGCAGCCACGAAGGTGGCGCGCTGCGCAGGATCGATGGTTGTCGCGTACTGGTCGCTCAGGTAGACGAGGGCGGGCGCGCCGGTGCTCGTCGTTGGCATAGCCAGCGTAAGCGCCCAGGCGACGCCACCGACCACGGCACCCAGCGCAGCATAGCTCTCGTTCACGTGCTTGAGAGCCACGTACAACGCCAGGTAGGTGACCATGGCGAAGAAGCCGGGCACCAGCCACAGTTGTTGGTGGATAACGTAGACCGCCCGATGCGCGGCGATGTACTCGAGCGTGGCCGCCCCACCCGAGGTGGGGGGCTGCTCAGTCGCGATAGTAAGCGCAATGGCGGCTACCAGGAGCACGACAAAGAGACCTGCGGAAACACCTCCTACCTGGTAGAGACCACTCCACGATGGGTCCAGACCCACAGGAGTTACCCTCGTTGCTTTTCCTGCACCCATTGGTTCCACC
>DAHXJB010000383.1:0-4543 GCA_027372455.1 Chloroflexota bacterium
TCCTTGGTGAGGGCTGCCCAGCCCTCCCAGTCATCTTCCGCGAGGCCATCCTCGATGGAGATGATCGGGTATTGGCGAACCCAATCGGCGTAGAACTGCACCATCTGCTCGGAGGTCAGCGATCGGTTCTCTCGTTTCAGGTGGTACATCCCGTTGTCGTACAGCTCCGACGCCGCGGGGTCCAGGGCCAGATAGACCTGCTCTCCAGCTTTGTATCCGGCGGCGGTTATGGCTTCCAGGATCAGATCAACAGCCTGGCTGTTGGAGCCAAGGCTGGGCGCGAAGCCGCCCTCGTCGCCGACGTTGGTGTTAAGGCCTTTTGACTTCAACACCTTCTTCAGGGCCTGGTAGATCTCGGCGCTCATACGTACGGCATTGGCAAAGCTGTGGGCTCCTACCGGCATGACCATGAACTCCTGCAGGTCGGTGGAGTTCTCCGCGTGCTTGCCGCCGTTCAGGATGTTGAGCACCGGGACCGGCAACGTTCTGGCGTTGGGTCCGCCCAGGTAGCGGTAGAGGGGCAGATCGAGAAAATTGGCTGCCGCGTGGGCGCAGGCCAGGGATACTCCCAGCATAGCGTTGGCGCCAAGCCTGCTCTTGTTGGGGGTCCCGTCCAACTCGATCATCAACTGGTCGATGTCGGCCTGGTCCAGACAGGACATTCCGGCCAGTTCCTCGGAAATGATGTCGGTGATGTTCTCCACCGCCTTGAGAACTCCAGCCCCTCCGAACTGGCTGGGGTCCTGGTCGCGCAGTTCAAGTGCTTCGTGAGCGCCCGTTGATGCCCCCGACGGAACCGCTGCCCGACCGATGTTGCCGTCTTCGAGGATCACTTCGACCTCGACCGTGGGGTTGCCTCGGGAGTCCAGGATCTGTCTGGCCAGCACATCTGTGATAGTCGACATAATAGCTTTTCCTCCTGCCGCCGCCTCGCGCGCTCCTGCTATCTGGTCCTTGATTTCTTGGCCTTGGGCTCCAGGCCCAAATCCCGACAGAGCTCCGCATAGTTGAGATGAGCATCAAGCATCCGCTCGAAGCGCTTTAACTTCTTCTCCTCGTGGAACTGGACCTCGGTAAATGCCTGCTCCACCAAGCCCGCCGCCGTCAGGGTGTCCTGCTGCACCAGCACCACCGGCACACCCAATTCCTCGGCTCGACCCAGAATGAGAGGGCTGGGGTTCAGATTGCCGGTAAGTATCAGACACTTAGTGGAGGTTTCCAGGGCTGCCAGCTGGATGTCCGGCCTGTCGCCACCCGTAATCACCACCTTGTTCGGTTTTCGACGGAAGTAGTTCAGGGCATTTTCCACGCTCATGGCACCAACCATGACGTTCTCTACCAATTCATCCATGTGATCCTGGCCGGAGATCACCCTCCCGCCCAGTCGGGCCACCAGATCGCTCACGGTGACCGCCATCAGCATCCTGTCTTCGGGAATAACCGCGTAGACCTTGATCCCTTTGTGGCTAAGGAATGGGACGAGCGATTCGGTGACGAACTCCATCATGCTCTGAGGCACCCCGTTCATCACCACTCCAAGGAATCTGTCGCCAAACCACATCTTGGCGGCGATGATGTTGTCACCTATCAACTCGTTGCTGCCACGTGTGACCAGCAGGCATTGCCCGTTCACCATCTCGCAGACAGTCTTTGGATCCAGTCCCACCATGGATCCGGCAGCCAGCCCGCTGACGCCCTCCACCATCATCACGTCTTTGCCCTCGGACGCTTTCCGGAAGGCATCGGCCACCTTTTGGGACAGATCCCCGATCTTCTCCGCCAGGATCCAGTCCAGGGTTTCCCCATCGATCACCACTGGGGTCAGGACATCCATCGGCTCCACTAATCCCAGGGATCGTTTCATCACCGCCGCGCAGGTGCGAGCGGTCTCAACCTGCCTGAGCGCTGCTGTGACCGGTCTGATGTACCCGACGCTGCAACCGTCCCCAGCCATCTTTCTGGCCAGGCCAAGGGCCAGCACCGTCTTTCCAGCGAAGCTCTCCATGGATACGACATACAGGGTCACCATCGCCAGCACCCTCCTTTGAGACTCATATGTCTCGCCAAGATCCTTTGTAGCTGCTTGCCGTGGGGGACTTAAGACGTTATCTTCTTCTACTTCATTGGTGCGAGGGTCAATCGGGCATCGAGAGCTATCGCCCCCTTACCCTCGGCCATCAACACCAGGGGGTTGATATCCAGTTCCAGGATCTCGGGGAAGTCGGTCACCAGTTGGGAGACCCGCATCAAGCAGTCTCTTGCCGCTTCGAGATCCGCGGGGGGCTCACCGCGTGCGCCGAGCAACAGTTGGTACGAGCGAATCTCGCTCATCATGTTGCGAGCCGAACGCTCGTTGATCGGCGCCACTCGGAAGCTCACGTCCTTGAGAACCTCCACGTATATACCGCCCAGGCCGAACATCAACAGAGGGCCGAATTGTGGATCTCGGTTCATGCCGATGATCACCTCGCGGCCCTTGGGGATCATCTCCGCTATGTTGACGCCCCAGATGTCGGCATCCGGCATGCGTGTCCGCACCCTGGACACCATAGTGTGGAAGCCGTGCTCCACCTCTTGCACGCTGTTCAGCCCCATCATGACCCCGCCTACGTCCGACTTGTGGAGGATGTCGGGTGAAGCGATCTTCATCACCACGGGAAATCCAACCCTGGCAGCCAGTCTTCCGGCCTCGGTCGCGTTTCTGGCCAGATCACCCTTGGGGATCCGGATCCCGTAGGCTTCCAGCACGGAGCGACCCTCGACCTCACCCAGGGTAAGGCGGCCTTCATTTCGGAACCTGTTGAACAGATTGGAGACGGCCGCCCTGTTCACTTCGAAGGTCGGGATCGTGAGCTCCGGAGAGTCCAGCCACCGCCGGTAGCGAACCATGGCAGCGAGTGCCTCCATAGCGCGCTCGGGGAAGGGGTAGTTGGGGATGCCGTTGGCCGACAGGATGGATACCCCTTCATTCACCTCGGCCGCGCCCATGAAGGAGGCCAGGACCGGTTTATCATACCGCTTGGCCACTTCCGATACCGCCTTTGCCGTGTTGGTGCTGTCGGTCATCACCTGGGGAGTCAGCAGCACCAGCACCGAGTGCACGTTCGGGTCGTGCAACACCAGGTCGAGTGCGGTGGCGTAGCGGTCGGCCAGAGCGTCCCCGAGCACGTCCACCGGGTTGTGGGCGCTGGCTTGCGGCGGCAGGGCCGACTGCAGTTTTTGTGTCGTATCCGCCGACAAACCCGCGATCCTGAGCCCCAACCGCTCGGCCGCATCGCTCGCCATGATCCCCGGCCCGCCGGCATTGGTGACGACCGCCACGTTCCCGCCGAGTGGCACCGGCTGATTTGCGAAGGCGAAGGCGTAGTCGAACAGTTCCTGAACTGAGGTGGCTCGGATCACCCCGCACTGGGCAAAGGCAGCCTTATAGGCGGCGTCGGAGCCGGCAAGCGTACCCGTGTGGGAGGACACGGCCCTCTGTCCGGCGGCCGTCGTCCCGGACTTGATCAGCAGCACCGGTTTCTTCTTGGTTACCTTCTTGGCCGTCTGGATGAATCGCGGGCCGTCCGCGATGCCCTCCAGGTAGCCGAGTATAACCCTGGTGTTCTCATCGTCGACCCAGTACTGCAGCAGATCGATCTCATCCACGTCGGCCTTGTTGCCGAGGCTCACCATGCTAGAGAAGCCGAAGTCTTCTCCGAGGGACCAGTCGAGAATAGCCGACATCAGAGCCCCGGACTGAGACATGAACGCGGTGCGTCCCTGCCGTGGCATGACTGCCGCGAAGGTGGCGTTGACAGGGGCGAAGGTGTCCACCACACCCAGGACGTTGGGACCGATCACCCTCATGCCGTAGCGGGCGGCGGTGTCTGTTACCTCGCGCTCCATTTTGCGCCCCTCGGGACCCACTTCGCGGAAGCCGGCGCTGATTACGATGATCCCTCGGACACCCTTTCGGCCGCACTCATCGACGATCTGCGGCACGAACTTGGCGGGCGTTGTGACCACGGCCAGGTCGACGGCGTCGGGAACATCCGTGACCGATGGATAGGCTCGCAACCCGGCGATCTCTGTAGCCTTCGGGTTAATCGGGAATACAGGTCCAGAGTATCCGGCGGTGAGAATGTTGTTCAGTACGCTACCGCCCAACCCCTTGGGGTCGCGCGTCGCGCCAACAACAGCGACAGACTTTGGTTTGAAAAAAACGTCCAGCACGCTGTCCCCCGCTCGCTTGCTGAGAGCGACCAAATCCAGTTTCGAGATAGTCTCCATCACGATGCTCTCTGCCTCCTTGCAGCGGCTTGCTTCATTGGGTATCTAGGATTGGTATCTATCGCGGGGCCCGCCGCGGACTGCGCGAGCGACATTGCTCGGTGCTTCCACTTGTCGGGCTCTTCTGTCAAACGAACAACTTCAAGGTGCGAGCAAGAAGTGGACCATAACCTGCCAGCTTTCTTGAACCACAAGCATAGCATGCCGTCTCTCAGCTTCTCAACTTCTCAACCGCTTCTCAGGTGGCCGGGGCTTCACCATCAGGGTGAGT
>DAHXJB010000413.1:0-7547 GCA_027372455.1 Chloroflexota bacterium
GCCGGAGCTGGTTCATCGCCAAAGAGAAGGCGCATTTGGCCCAGATGGCCGCGACAATCAGGATCCCCAGCAGAAGGTTGGTCCTCGAGGCGTAGTGTTTCCGGTAGAAGAGGTGCATCGCTTGATAGAAGGCGACAATCGTCTTCCGGGGGTGCCGGCGACTGCTCGCGCCCTTGAGGTGGAGCACAACTACCGCCGGATTGTATAGGGCAGTCCACCCTCTGGCCTTGATTCGAAGAGCCCAATCGATGTCCTCGCCGTACATGAAGAAGGACTCGTCCAGGAAGCCCACCTGCTCGGCAGCCGCTGCCCGGACCATCATGAAGGCCCCAACCACGGAGTCGACCTCCGTCGGACGATCAGGGTCGAGATAGGTCAGGTTGTATCGTCCGAAGCGACGACTCCTGGGGAACAGCTTGCTGAGCCCCAGCATTCGGTAGAAGGAAACCTCGGGAGTGGGGAAGCTACGGCGGCAGGCCAGGTCCAGGCTGCCGTTATCCCGAACCAGCTTCGGTCCCGCGATCCCAGCCTCCGGGTGGTTGTCCATGAAGTCCACCATCTGTTTCAACGCGCGAGGAGGCACAACCGTATCGGGGTTGAGCAGCAACAGGTACTCGCCCCGGCACCGCCGGAGGGCCAGGTTGTTGGCGTAGGCGTAACCACGATTGGTGCCGGACTGGATCAGCTTCACCGAGGGGAACTCGGAAGCCACCATGGCTCCGCTGTTGTCTGAGGAGGCGTTGTCCACAACGAACAACTCCATGGTCGGAGCATCCTGACTCTTGAGCACCGACTGGAGGCAGGCTCGAAGCAACTCTCGGGTATTGTAGTTGACGATGACGATGGAGAGCTTAGGGGCTGTGGGCAAGCCTGTTCTCCGTGGCATGGCTACGTTCCATAGGACACAGGCCGTTGCCAAGGTGCACCTGGCAGAATGGCAGCTAACTACGAGCTCAGAATCACGATTGAGTTTCGATCGATCAACCTGTCGCGATTATACGGATGGCTGTAGAAGAGGTCAAACTCCCCTGTTATCGGACTCATAGCTGCCTGCCCTGCCGCCATCGCCACACGAGCCCCATCGGGTAGCCTGCCATCTTGGCCAAATCTCCGACTACTCGGATAATCGGCACCCAAGCGATGGCCTCCGACTTCTGTTGTGGGGATAGCCCCTGGAAGCGATGTGAAAGCCGTCGATAGGGGGTTTTCAAATGTAGTGCCGCCCCGATGGCCAGCGGCAGCAGGAGAATGGGTCTCTTACGGCCTGCCTGAAGCAGCGTCAGGCCGGCTCCGTAGCTGGCGTAGCGTACGGCATGCCGCCAGGGCCACAGGCTCGCCTTGCCATCCCCGCGGGCGTAACGGAAGTACTGTGCCCAGAATGACCGAAGGCTGCTGCGCGGGCGAAAGAGGGCGACAGCCTGCGGGGCCCAGGCGAAAACGCACCCGGATTGGCGCAGAGCCATGTCGAATACCACATCCTCACAGTAGTCCAGCCACTCGGGGTAGCCGCCTGCCCTCCGCCAGGCCTCCTTGGTAAAAGCCACCGATCTACTGCTGGGGAGGAAGCGGGCGGGGTTGATCTCCTCCTGGTTCGGGAGCGCGACGGCGCCCATGGCAACTTCAAAACTATTTCTCGGATCGGGTTGGAAGAAGCCGCTCACGACGTCTACCCTGCCCGGCCGTTTCTCAAAGGGGGTCACCAGCTGTTCCAGCCAGATGGGCTTGAGGCGAACCCCGGCATCGGTGACCGCTATAACGTCGCCCGTTGCCCTTCCCACCGCCGAGTTTCGACCCTCGGAGATGTTGGAGCCCGGCAGTTCCAGGATGAGGAGATTCAGGCGGTCGTCAGCGGCGGCCCTGATCCGCTCGACGGTGCCGTCGGTGGAGCCGCCGTCGGCGATGATCAATTCGTCGGGTTTGCGGGTCTGCGCCGCCAACGACTCGATCAGAGCCGGCACGTTCGTGGCCTCATTGAGAACTGTGGCGATGACGGTCACTTTCAAGGACCGAGGAGTGGTTGCCATAACACCTCGAATCGGTAAGTCGTGCGTGCCGGCAGACGGCGCAGAGATAATAGGTTCTGCCTCCAGTTGCGTCAAGCAGCGGGGTATGATAGCGTTTTCTCAGCGAGGTTTCGCCTGCTTCTTTGCCTTCGCTTGGCTCTGTCTCTGCTGGGAGGTTCTGATGCGCTGTGCCCGATGTGGGACTCAATGCGAACTAGAGGACAACTACTGCCGCCACTGCGGAATGGCGTTGAACCGCCGCGAGTTGCCTACAGTCGTCTCCCACTCTCTCCTGCCGGTGCCGTGGTCTCTCGCCAGGGGGCCCGTTGTTAGGGGGGTGATGGCCCTGGCAGTCGGCACGGTGGTGGAGATAGCCAGGCGGGAGGTGACCCGCCGAGTTACCACGCGGGACCCTTCCCAAGCTCTCGCACTCCTGGCTGCCGGCAAGCCGATTGACGGCAGGCGGGGACGCTTCCCCTGGTCGAAACGGCCCCCCAAAGGGGAATACGAGGTCACCGAGACGGTCGTGCAGCGCACCGCACGCTTCTTCCATAGGTGATAGTAGCGGGTTCCAGAAGGCTCGCGGAGCGACCAGGGTGGTAGTAACGACTTCAGTCGTTCGTCCTCGTCCAAGATCACGAGATACCAACGACTAAAGTCGTTACTACGAAGCGTACGCCTCTACCATGTGGACAGGGAAGTCCGGGTTCCTGCATAGAGCGGTTCAGGATGCTGCCAGCAGCTTTTCCAGGACGCGTCGCGCGCAGCGACCGGCTTTTCCCCTGTGGCTAATCCGGTTCTTCTCCTCGGGGGCCATCTCGGCCACGGTGCGCCCTCTGGATGGGACGAAGAAGATCGGATCGAAACCGAAGCCCCCCTGGCCTCGAGGCTCCATCGCTACCTTCCCATTCAGGATGCCCCTGCAGCGGTGCAGCTTGCCCTTTTCGTCCACGATGGCCAGTTCCGCCACGTAGCGGCAGCCCCGCCTTTCCCACGGCACCTCCTCCATCTGGTGGAGAACCAGCCGGTTCTTGGCCTCGCCGTCTGGAAGCCCCTGGTAGCGGGCTGAGTACACACCCGGTGCCCCATCCAGGGCCTCCACCTCCAGTCCCGAATCGTCGGCGACGGAGGGCAACCCCGTGGCCTCGTGAAACGCCCGGGCCTTGAGCTCCGCATTCTCGGCAAAGGTGGCGCCAGTTTCCTCCACCTCTAGCCTCAGACCTAGAGAGGAAGGGGTCACGATCTCCAGAGGAAGGCCGGCGAGTATCTGGGTGAATTCTCGGACCTTATCGGGGTTGTTCGTGGAGATGAGCAGCTTCAAACGATCCCCTCGCCCTTCATCCGGTCCAGCTCTTCTGGCGAGAAGCCCAGAAGGTCGCAGTAGACCTCTTGATTGTGAGCACCCATCTCGGGACCTGTCGTCTCCACCCGACCGGGGGTTTCGGACAGTCTCGGCACCACGGAGCACATCTTTATCTCTCCGTCCACTGGGTCGTTCATAGATATGATGTTCTCTCGAGCCTGGTAGTGGGGATCCTGGAACATGTCGGCGACGCTGTACACCAGGCCATTGGGAACCTCGTTGGCCTCCAAGGTCTCCATGACCTCCTTCGCCGTGTAGGAGCCCACGCACTCCTGCACCATGGCATCGGTCTTGCCCCTGTGTGCGACCCTCCGCGCGTTTGAGGAGAAGTTGGGGTCGTCGGCCAGATCCGGCCGGCCCATGGCCACCGTCAGGCGGTGGAACATGGTGTCATTGGTGCAGGCGATCGCGACGTAGCGGGCATCGCTGGTGGTGTAGTGGTTGTGCGGCACGGCATTCGCCGCCCCGGTTCCCAGCCGCTCCCTGACAAGACCCATTTTGTCGTAGGCCGCCGGGACCTCCTCCAGGATCCGCAGCACCGGCTCGTACAGAGCGATGTCGACGTACTGACCCTGGCCCGTCCTGTCCCTGTGGCGAAGAGCCATCATGGCGCCAAGGGCCCCGTAGACGCCCGTCAGGTAATCGGGGATCGAGGCCGTGCCCGGGATGACGGGTGGTCTGTCCGGGTATCCGGCCAGGTAGCTGAGACCCCCGTAGGCCGCGGCGATCCGGCCGAACCCCGGCCTGTCCTTGTAGGGGCCGAACTGGCCGTAGCCGGTTACCCTCACCATCACCAGCCCCGGGTTGATCTCCTTCAACTGCTCGTATCCGAGGTTCCATCGCTCAAGCGTTCCAGGGCGGAAGTTCTCCACCAGGACGTCGGAGATCTTCACCAGCTTCTTGATGATCTCCTGGCCCCTGGGTTTCCGCATATCCAGGGTGATGCATCGCTTGTTGCGGGCTTCGACCCGCCAGACCAGCGCCGTGCCATTGTACTGAGGCCAGAACTTGCGTAGGGAGTCGCCCACGCCCGGAAGCTCGACCTTGATCACATCCGCGCCGAACTCCCCCAGGAGGGTGGCGCAGTGGGGGCCGGCGATCACGGTTGCCAGATCAATGACGCGAACCCCGTCCAGGGGCCTTGCCCCGGGGTTGGAGGAGAGCATCCCCGCCTCGTCCGTCATCTCAGATCAGACTCCTTTCACAGCCAACTCGAGGGCCCGCCGCGGGCCGATTATACACTTTGTGGGGAGAGGGAGGTGCCGCAGCCTGCCGCTCTTATTTCCTTTTTTCCCCTCGGCTGGCCGCCCTGGTCTGTTACCTCTGCCTGGGATGGTTCGTGATCCGTAATCAGCTCCGGCGCAAGGTTTCGGGCGTAATGCCGCCGGCCCATGATGAGAGCATGTCGGCTTGACGGCTCCTCCAATCCCTGGCCGGTGTGTTAGAATCCCCTCATCGGCCATATGGATAGTAACTTCCAACCCAGGTTACGCCCTCTCGACATTCAGTGGATCGAGCAGTCGGGGCAGCCGGCGCTGCTGTTGCAGGATCGGCTGGCCATTGGCGCTCGTGGGGTAGTTGTGCCCCAAGCCCTCGTCCCCCTGCTTGCCCTCTGCGACGGGAAGCGCGATCTGGCTGCGCTTCGAATTGCCTATCAGTTGGAGACCGGTATCCCTCTGCGACCTGGGGTGGTCGAAACTGTTTTTGCCCAGCTGGACGAGGCGCTCATGCTGGAGAGTGATCGCTTCGCAGCGGCCTACCGGCAGGCGTTGGATAGCTACCGGAGTTTGCCTTCCAGATCCCCGGCCCTGGCAGGAAACGGGTATCCGGCCAAAGCTCCCAAATTGGCGGACTTGCTGGACAGCTTCATGGCGGAGGCAGCTTCGCGGCGGAACGGGCATATCGATCCCCCGGGTCACCTTCGAGCCGTGATCTGCCCTCACATCGATTACGCTCGGGGTGGACTGGTGTACGCCCGGCTCTGGGATCGAGTGAAGGAAGCCCTTGCCGAGTTCGATCTCTTTCTCGTCCTGGGCACCGACCACGCGGGCGCCCCGGGGGCGCTTACATTGACCAGGCAGAGCTACGACACCCCGTTTGGAGTCCTGCCCACCGACGAAGGGGCGGTTGACATGGTTGCCGAGGCGATGGGGCCGCAAGCAGCTTTCGGTCTGGAGCTGAACCATCGCACCGAGCACTCCGTCGAGCTGGCCGCGGTCTGGTTGCGCTATCTCACCGGGAACCGACCGGTCAAGATGGTGCCTGTGCTGTGCGGCTCATTCCATCCCTATACCGAAGGCAACGGCCGCCCGGCCGAGGTCGAGTCGTGGCGAGCTGGAGCCGAGGCCCTGATCTCCATTGCACAGCGGGAGCTGACGCTGGTGGTGGCCGCTGCGGACCTCGCGCATATGGGTCCCTCCTTTGGCGACTCCCAGACGATGGGTCCCGCGGAGCAGGCATCCCTGTCGCTCTCGGACGCCGAGATGCTGGCGACCATCTGTAGAGGTGATGCGGAGGGGTTCCTGGATCTGCTTGTCGCGGAGAGGGATAGTCGCAAGGTGTGTGGGCTGCCGCCTATCTATCTCATGCTGAAGCTTCTGAGTGGCGTCGTAGGAGAGACAGTGGCCTACTCGATCCGCCCTGCTCCCGGCGAGTCGGTCGTCTCGGTGACCGGTGTCATCCTCTCGGCATCAGGCAAGCCGTAGCCGGCTCCGAGACGCGGAGCCTCGTCTATCCTACCTCAGCCTATTCTCCAGGAGGCGATGGTTACCACCGCTAGCAGGGCAAACAGGCTCGAGTGGCCGATCTCCGCCATCCCCACCTGCTTCAAGGTGGGACGGTAGTCCGGGTTGGCCCATGCCCAGATCCCCTTTGCGAAGGTGGGGAGAAGGGCCACGAGAGCCAGTAGAGGCATCCAGCCAACGGCGGCAAGGGGCACCACCGACAGGACCGCCGACGAGAGATAGATGAGGAGCTGCCTTCCCGCTTGGGAGCGTTGCTCCTGAGCAATCCCCGATTTCAGTCGTGCCGGGGGTTGGTAGACCAATCTCACGTAGAAGACGCTTGCCCCTGAGTAAAGGAAGCTTAGCCACCACACGGCTACAGCCTGGTGGCCAAGCGCCCCGGAAGAGGCATAGTACGCCGCCGGCCCCGTTGCCGACAGGGCCGCGATGGAGAGGAGCCGCGCCGGCCAGCCGCGATCCCACCGCAGCCGCTTGAGGGGCAACTGGAGCGCCAGGGCCGCACCCGCGACCAGCCCGATAGCCATGAGGTCCCATCGTCGGAACGCTATCAGGAGGAGGAGCCCCGCGGCGGCGCCGAGCCCTAGGTCGACCGCCAGGTGCACGATGGCGCGGCGCCTGATCTCTCGGTTCTCCGCGCCGTAGTCCCGAACCGCGGCTGTAACGCCGATGGTCTCTCCCTGGAGGGACACATGGGGGCGACCCGCGTGCTGCAAGGCCACCTCCAGGGGGCGGCTGCCGGCGAAGAGCGCGAGAATGGCCACCACCAGTAGAAGGGAACTCCAACCTCCCCAGCCTGCCACCAGCGTGCCCACGAGATATGGCATCAGCAGCATGGCCCAAGCGCCATGTTCTCGCGGCAGCATCAGGCTCGCGGCGACCCGTCGAGGCCAGGGGACTCGGTTGCCATCCACCGCTTTTTCCGCAGCCGCATTCAACTTCGGCATATCGTCAGCTAACGATCTCGCCACTGATTTCAATCCGAGTCCTCGTGGCGCTAGCGTTTCAGTCGACGGAAGAGCTCGGGACCCACACAACTCTCGGCGTGCTGGCACCAGTCTATGCAGGAGGCGCCCCTCTCCTTGTAGGTGATGGTGCCGCAGCTCTTGCACCGGACCTTGAACTCGTCGGTCCAGATCTCCAGCTCCTCGCCGCAGCCGGAGCAGAGTATCGGCTCGGGGATCGGGTTCTTCAGGGCCTTACTGCCGGGACAGGCATTCATGAGGGTCATGGCGAGACTCCTTTCAATGGTTGCCGGTGAGGGTGGTCCTGGTGCCCCAGACGATCTCGAAGGGGCAGCCGATTGCTCCTGAGGGACAAACCGCCTCGCACTCGCCGCAGTAGTCGCAGTTTGTGTGAAGCAGCTTCACCCTGCCCTGCTCCACCGCCAGGGCGTGCGCCGGGCACGCGGCGACGCATCGTCCGCAACCATTACACTTG
>DAHXJB010000414.1:0-7734 GCA_027372455.1 Chloroflexota bacterium
TGCTGCTGAGCCTGACCGTGCTCGATATCCAGCTAGCTCACTTCTACGCCTCCGACACACTGCTAACCTTCTTCCTGATGCTCACCCTGCTGCTGGGACTGCGGGTCCTGGAGAAACCGTCGGCGGGTCGAGTCATGCTGATGGGTGCCGCGGCGGGATTGGCAATGGCGTGCAAGGCATCTGCGGCACCTGTGTTGCTGCCGGTGGGGCTGGCCTGTCTGCTGGCGGGCCGTCGCAATGAGGAGGGCGAACCTGCCGGCCCCTTCCAGTTTCCGGCTTTCAGCGCGGCGGCTCTCTCGTTTCTCGTGGCTGCCGTAGTCTTCCTGCTGTTTCAACCATACGTATTGTTGGATCCACAACCGTTCATCCGCGACATCCAGGCCGAGGGCGACATGGTGCGGGGGATCACAATCCTTCCCTACACCATTCAGTACCTGCGAACCCCCCCGGTGATTTACCAGATCGGCACCCTTTTCTTCTGGACCGCCGGCCCCGCGCTGACTTCGGCGGCAATCGCGGGCTTTCTGCTGTTCGTCCTACGTCTGGTCCGTAGGCCGTCGGCGGGCGAGTGGGTGTTGGCGGGCTGGCTCCTTCCTTACCTGGCCATCAACCTCAGTTTCCAGGTCAAGTTCGCCCGCTACATGCTACCGGTTGTGCCGCTTCTGGTCATCCTGGCCGCGGCCGGTCTGGTCGCCTTTGCCGGCCGATCGGGACTGATCAATCGGCTGCGCGCTCCTCGGGTCGACGCCGGCGAGGAGCAGGATAGAGTCGATGCCTCTGCCCGAATCCCGCTTAGCTATAGGTCACGTCGCTGGAGGTGGCTGGCGCTCGCGGCGCTGGCGGTGGTGATCGGCGGGACCGCTATTCAAGCGGTGGCGTTTATCTCCATCTACTCCCGCGAGCACAGCCGCGTGGTGGCCAGCCGTTGGATCTACGATAACATTCCCAAAGGCTCTACCCTAGGCACGGAGCACTGGGATGACGCGCTGCCGCTAAATCTGGCCGGCAGGCCCGGACGGCAGGGTGACTACCGGAACATCACCCTGCCCATGTACGATCCGGACACGCCGCAGAAGCGGCAGGCCCTGATTCAGAGCCTTTCCCAGATCGACTACATCATCATCTCCAGCAACCGGCTGTACGGGTCCATTGGCAAGGTCCCCGAAGCGTACCCCTTGGCATCGGCCTACTATTCCCTGCTGTTCCAGGGGAAGCTGGGCTTCCACCTGGTGGCGACCTTCGACTCGTACCCCGGCATCGGACCCTTCCACGTCGTGGACGATACGGCCGACGAGAGCTTCACGGTTTACGACCATCCCAAGGTGCTGATCTTCAAGAAGAGCCCGGACTTCTCGGTAGCCAGGCTGCAGCAGTTGTTCGGCGCAATATCCCTGGACAATATCGTCCCTCTGAAGGAGATTCAGTCGGGACACAACGGCCTCATGCTCAGCACCAGTCAGAGGAACATCGAGGAACAGGGCGGGACCTGGTCCAGCCTGTACGATCGGAACGGCATCACGAATCGCTTCCCGACCCTCTTCTGGTTGCTGGCCCTGGAGCTGTTCGGTCTGCTCGCGCTCCCACTGGCGTGGCGAGTCTTCACCCGCTTTCCCGATCGAGGTTACGGCCTGGCGAAGGTGATGGGGCTGCTCGGGGTGACCTACGTGGCCTGGCTGTTGCCCAGCCTGCGCCTGGTTGCCTTTGGGCCGATCTCAATCCTGATCGGGATGGCTGTCCTGGCATTGATCGGCTTTGTTATCCTTCGCTTCGAAGGCCCGGCGTTGAGGCGCTTCTTTCTAGAGCACCGCAGGGTGGTGTTGGTTCACGAGCTGGTCTTCCTTGGGGCATTTGCCCTCTTCTGGATGATACGGGTCCGGAACCCCGATCTTTGGGTTCTGAACTTTGGCGGCGAAAAGCCGATGGAGTTCGCATTTCTCAATGCGATCGCAAAGTCTACCTATTTCCCTCCCTACGACCCCTGGATGGCGGGGGGATACATCAACTACTACTACTTCGGCTACGTCATAGTCGCCACGATTATCCGGTTCACCGGGATCGTCCCTTCGGTGGCTTTCAACCTGGCCATTCCCTCTATGTTCGCCCTCACCGCGGCGGGGTTGTTCTCCTTCGGGTTCAACTTTGCCCTGGTCACGCGCCGCCTGGCGGCGCGAGTGGTGCCGGTGCGTGCGCTGCTGGCCGGCCTCGCCACGGCTGGTTTCGTGCTGATCGCTGGGAATCTGGACGGCCCCATCCAGATCCTCCAGGCGCTGTGGACCCTGAGTGGACTGCAGTTCAAGAGCACCCTGCCCCTGGTGGAAGGGACTGTGAAGGCCATCGCCGGCGGTTGGGGCGTGCTGTTCGGCGGGAAGGTGCTCCCGGCCTTCGACTTCTGGCGGTCTACCCGCATCATCGGGCCGGAGAACCCGACGCCCATCACGGAGTTTCCATACTTCACCTTCCTTTACGGCGACCTTCATCCCCACATGATGTCGATGCCTATTGTGTCCCTGGCGCTATGCCTGGTGCTGGCGGTCGTGTGGACCGGGAGCAGGATGGGGCAAGGGGAGAAGCTTGTTGCCCATTCGAACTTGCCCTATTATCCATTCCTCACCAAGCAGCAGTCTTCCTACTTTCTGCGAGCGTGGCTGCGGGATTGGGGGCTTCTGGCTGCACTGGGCGGTCTGGTCGTGGGCGCGCTCGAGGTGACCAACAGTTGGGATTTTCCGACCTACTTCCTGCTGCTGTCCGCCGGGTTCCTGCTGGCTACCTTCGCCAGAGACCGGGCGCTGACCGTGAAGGGGTTCCTCGAGGCCCTGCTCGCAGCCGTAGCCGTCTACGCTGTGTCCCAACTGCTGTTCCTCCCCTTCACGAGATCCTACGAGCTGTTCTACAGCAGCGTCGTTCCTTCCCCAGGGAAGACCTCGATCCAAGACTACACAACCATCTTCGGCTTCTTCCTGTTCTGCTTCGGGTCGGCCCTGCTGTTCCATCTGTCACGCAGCCGTCTGCACCGACGAGTGGCTCGTGCTCTCTGGGAACGGCTCACCGGTTCACCTAGAGCCGCGAGGCGGCGTCAATTGTCGGGTTGGCTTGTACATCCCACACCCTGGTGGATCGCGCTGCAGTACGTTGCGCTGTTGGTGCTTGGTGTGGCTTTCGGCGCCCTGCTGCTCAAGCTGTACCTTGTAGCCGCGCTGCTCTTGATCGGGTTGCTGGCGCTCTTTTCCCTGTTTGAGCGAGGCGCGCCGCCTGAGCGACTGCTGCTGGCGCTTTTCGCCGGCCTGGGGGTGGTGCTCACCCTTGGAGTGGAGTTTGTGACCCTCAACGGCGACATCGGGCGGATGAACACGGTGTTCAAGTTTTATCTGCAGGCGTGGTTCCTCTTTGGGATAGCATCCGCTCTGGGTGTGTCGGGGATCCTGTGGAGCCTGATGGAGCGAGGTGGCGTGCTGTCCTCCTGGTGGCGAAAGGGCTGGGTGGCTGCCCTGGTGGTTCTTGTGGCGGGGGTGCTCGTCTATCCTGTGGCGGCAACCCCGGTCAAGGTTGGCTACCGATTTCATCCCATGGCGCCTACCCTGGACGGCATGGCCTACATGAAGGACGCGGCTTTCCAGGACCAGAACAAGGAGATAGTGCTGGGTCACGACTACGAGGCGATCCGGTGGATCCAGGACCACGTGGCGGGGTCACCTGTGGTGCTGGAGGCTCAGATCCCCGAATACCGTTGGGGTTCGAGGGTCTCGATCTACACCGGACTCCCTACTGTATTGGGGTGGACGTGGCATGAGCGGCAGCAGAGATGGGGATATCAGTGGATGATCGACCAGCGGTTGACGGACATCAAGACGATGTTTGAGAGCACCGACTCAGCCCAGGTGGACGCGCTGCTGCACAAGTATCACGTTCAGTTGATCTACGTGGGCGATCTGGAGAGGGCCTATTACCCGGCCAGCGGGCTGGCCAAGTTCGATGCGATGGTCTCCGCTGGGGAACTTACGGTGCTCTACCGAGCAGATGGGGTAACCATCTACTCGGTGAATGGTAGCTGAGGCGGTCTTCCTAACGGTAAGGGCGAACCTCCTGTTCGTCCTGGTCCTGGGCGATCACAAGGATCGCCCCTACTTTGGACGGGACAAGCAGCCCGAAATCGTAGGGGCGAACGGTCTGAACTGTATGATTTGGTTCTTCACCTGGCTCATGGCGGTTGAATTCATAGGGTTGAGTGCCCTGCCGGCGGCGGTGCGATTGTTTCGACCGCTCCAGGATCGTGGATTCCTGTTCGCCAAGCCGCTGGGGCTGCTGCTTGTGGCCTACTTGGCGTGGTTGCTGGGCACCTTCGGTATCATCCGCTTCTATCAGTCCAGCATAACCGTGATCGTGATTGCCCTGGGGCTTGGTTGCTGGCTCGTGTGGGGCCGAGAGACCGTGCAGGCGCTGAGTCGCCTTCGCAAGGTGGTGGTGGCATCTGAGCTGCTGTTCCTGTTGGGCTTCGCTCTGGCCGCCTGGATACGGGCCCATAATCCCGAGATTTCGGGCACCGAAAAACCGATGGACTTCGCCATCCTCAATGCCCTGTACAGGACCAGCAGCTTTCCGGCCGAGGACCCCTGGATGTCCGGCTTCAGCATCTCCTACTACTACTTTGGGTACCTGCTGATCGCCACGTTGGCCAAACTGTCCGGAGTCCCCGCCGCGGTGGGCTACAATCTGGGCGTGGCCGTCGTCTTCGCCATGACGCTGGCCGGCAGTTTCAGTCTTGCATTCAACCTTCTTTCCCGGTTGCTGCCGCAATGGCGTGTGTCCAGCCGTCTGCTCGGCTCGCTGGTCGCGCCGCTCATGGTTGGGGTCATGGGCAACCTGGAGGGAGGACTTGAGATCCTTGCCGCCCGGGGTATTGGGGATGCTTCCTTCTGGAAGTGGATAGGTGTCAAAGGGCTGGAGGCAGCGGCTCAACCGACCGGATGGCTGCCCACAGCCTTCTGGTGGTGGTGGCGTGCCTCGCGGGTAATCCCGACAATCAAGCCCGATGGGATCGACGAGTTCCCCTACTTTAGTTTTCTATTGGGCGATCTGCATCCCCATTACACGGCGCTGCCCTGGACGCTTCTGGCGGTGGCCGTTTCTCTGTCGGCCCTATTGGGGAGAAAGAGCGTTGTGGGCGGGGCCGTCGAGAAGCTTGGGATTGACTGGCTGCAGATGGTGATCCCGGCACTGGCACTGGGTTTTCTGCTGGCGGGGAACAGCTGGGATTTTCCCACTTACACGTTCCTCTTCTGGGCTTGCTCGATGATCCCGCTGTCGAAGTTGGATTGGAGCAGGGAGCTGTTGGTGAGACGGTTCACCACCCTGTTCTTCATCAGCTCTCTATCGGTCCTGCTCTATGGACCTTTCTTCCTCGGCTTCTCGTCGCAAACCAAGGGGATCGCCCTTTCTACCGACAAGACTCCTCTTCCTTCGATGCTGATTCTGTTCGGTCCATTCCTGTTCGTTGCCGCGGCTTTCCTACTTTGGCGACTCATGGCCGCGCGAGGAATCGGCCGGATCGAGTGGTGGGACGGCTCGCTAGCGGTGGTTGGCGTCCTGCTTGTGCTCTCATCTCCCTTGTTAGGCGCCACTTCTCTGATTGGAGGCTTGTTGCTTCTGGCACTGGGAGCGATCGGAAGGCTGCTCAACTTCCGGCTGTTCGCTCACAAAGGGGATGACGTAGCGGCGGAACTGTTTATTCTGGTCCTGGTGGGTTTGGGATTGCTCTTGATCCTTGGTCCGGAGTTCGTCTTTCTGGTGGATCTCTTTGGCACCCGGATGAACACCGTCTTCAAATTCCACTACCAGGCATGGTTGTTGCTAGCACTTGGCTCTAGCGTTGCTGTGGTCTGGATGGCCTCGGCCCTGAGGCCACGGGGAGTGAATTGGCTGGTAACCCTGGTCGCCACGTTGCTTGTGGCAGTGGGGCTGGTGTATCCTTTGGCGGCCACGCCGGCCAAGATTCAAGAATCCCACTCCCCGGCCACCCTCGACGGCGCGGCCTTCTATCGGGATATCCGGCCTGATGATTACGCCGCTATCCAATGGCTATCCAGGACCGCGGTGGGACGCCCGGTGGTGCTTGAAGCCACTGGAGGTGAGTACTCCGAGTACGCCCGAGTCAGTACCTTCTCGGGACTCCCGTCGGTGCTTGGATGGGCCGGCCACGAGGTCCAGTGGCGTGGCCAGGGCGAAGAGCCGCAGCGCCGCACCCGGGATATCGATGCCATATACTCGAAGGCAGACCGGACCACCATGCTGGCGCTTCTCAAACAGTACCATGTCCGATACGTTTATGTCGGCACTCTAGAGGCTGAGAAGTACGGGCAGGGAGTGTACAATCGGTTCGAGGGGGCGTTGGATCCGGTCTACCGCCAGGGCAAGGTGGTTATCTACAGGGTGCCCGACACCGTGGTGGCGAGCGGTTCAGCGGCGGGCGGGGGCTGATGACGGACCGATGGAGCAAGAGAGCATGGTAGCGCAAGTCCAGGATGTTCAGGCCGTGAATAGTCGGGAGAAGATCGTGTTGCCGGAGATGGATCGAACGGTCGGACATCTCGAGCGGGTGGTGACTCTAGAGGTGGCCCTCTATATGGGCGCTCTGCTGCTCGGGCTTTTTCTCAGGTTTCTGCTGCTTGATCAGCGTCCGCTTTCCGTGGAAGAGGGCAGCATGGCTACGGAGGCCTATCGAATAGTTCATGGACAGCCTCCCGCGATCCTTCATCAGGATCCCCTCGGAGCCTATGGGACGGCGTTGGCCTTGCTCCTCTTCGGGGGCAACGATGGAGCCGCGAGACTGCTGCCCGCGCTCCTTGGCTCACTGCTGGTGGTCCTCCCATATCTGCTTCGGTCGTCTCTCGGCCGTCGAACCGCGCTGATCGCCTCGTACGGCATGGCGGTTTCGCCCGTGATGCTGTTCGCCTCTCGAACGGTGGGCGGAGGCATGGTGGCCATTACTCTGGGAGTGCTGCTCTGGGCCCTATTGGAGCCCGGCTTGAAGGTTGCTGGAAGAGGGAGCCTCTTCGGGGCAGCGATGTTGGTTGCCGCGCTGGTCGCTTCGGGAATCGAGGGCATCACCATCCTGCTGACTCTCGGTGTCGCCGCGATTGTGGCGCACCCGCGTCCCATGGCTCTGCTGGGAGATGTGCGAAGGGCCCTCGCGTCCACCCACGGCAGGCAGTCGGCGCTGCTGTTTCTGGCTACCCTGTTGCTTATCGGCACCAACTTCGGCAGCCACCTCAGCGGTGTTCAGTGGGCGGCCGTCGACGTGTGGCCGGCCTGGTTTGATTCCTTCAACCTCTCCATGCAGAGAGGCACATTGGTACTTCTGTTGACCCTATACGAGTTTCCAGTGGTGCTGCTTGGACTGGTGCAGCTGGTGAGGGCCCTCATTCAACGGCAGCGGGTAGACAGTTTTCTGTCTGTGTGGGCCATGCTGTTGCTGCTGTCCAGCATGGTCCAGGGTGGCGATCTGACGACACGACTCCTCTTGCCCCTCCTTCCTCTCTACATGCTGGCGGCTCGGTTGGTTGCGGACACCATGCCCGCTGTAAGGGGCGCCAGTACCAGGTGGAGATGGTCGGTATCGTCCCTAGGACTGGTGGTGCCGGTAGCTGTTGGGATCATCCTGCTGAACAGGGCCTCCAACCCCACACTGGACACGCCGGAGGTTTACCTGTATGGAGAGGTCTGTCTGGTAGCCGTGGGTGC
>DAHXJB010000596.1:0-2464 GCA_027372455.1 Chloroflexota bacterium
TAGGTAGATTGGCCTGGTGGGGCGGAGATTTCAGGTTTTCGAGTTTTTCCCCTTTGTAAACGACGCGACTGGTTGAGTATGCCTACCGAATCAGGAGGAGAGAGTGACAGACTACAGTGCGCTCAAGGAAGCGGTGATCGAGGGTAACGCCGGGCAGGCGAAGGAACTCACCCAGGCTGCCCTGGACGGCGGGAGGGGTCCCCAGGAGATCCTGGACGAGGCCCTCATCCCAGCCATGGACGTGGTGGGCGAGAAGTTCGCCAAGCAGGAGTTCTACATCCCGGAGATGCTTATCTCGGCAAGGGCGATGCAGGCGGGACTTGCCCTGCTGAAGCCCCTACTGGTCCAGAACCAGGCGAAGTCGAGGGGCAAGGTGGTCATAGGTACGGTGAAGGGGGACCTCCACGACATCGGGAAGAACCTGGTGGGGATGATGCTGCAGGGTGGGGGTTTCGAGATCATCGACCTCGGGGCGGATGTGAAGCCGCAGCGCTTCGTCGAGGCGGTGGCTAAGGAGAAGCCGGACTTCCTGATGATGAGCGCGCTACTTACGACGACGATGCTCTCGATGAAGGAGACGGTGGCGGCGCTGAAGGCGGCAGGGCTGCGAGACGGGGTGAAGATCGGGGTAGGTGGGGCGCCGGTGACGCAGCGCTTTGCCGAGGAGGTTGGGGCCGACTTCTACGCCCCCGATGCCACCGGCGCCGTCAACCAGGCCAAGGGGTTGGCGGCGTAGGCGAAATGCCTAGCAGAAATCGAACGAAACGTGGTCGTGCAGTGTCTGGACGGTTCGGCTATGGCCAAGTGCAGCCTCGACCCGGCACAACCTGGTCGTTCAATGGATGAACCATTGAACTGAGTGTTGACGAGCGAGGGGCCGGCGTGCTATACACTTAGCCGCTGAGCGGGACGCCCCGATCGGTGTTCCCGGTCCACAAAACGGCATGGCCATCGTGCCCTCAGCGATGGCCTGGACACCGAAGTCCTCAAGTTGATCTAGTCCCCGAGCAACTGTGCGAGGGGAAAGCCAGCCTGGCATCTGTCGCCAACCCGCCTCAAGCCGGCTTTGAGACCGATGGTGGCAGAGTGGCTCGTCTGGGCTGGCCAGGACGGCAGTGGCTGCCGTGACGGAGTGGGTGCGATTTCGGGTGCCGGTTTGCCCTCGGTAAAATCCAGCACCGGGAGTGCCGTCAGGCGGCTGTCTCTAGATCACCCTCCTTCAAGACATCCAGCGCGGTGTGGCCTGGAGGTCAAGGTTTGGGCGCCGTGTGCGTCCGCTGTCTGGACCTTTGTCTGTAGTCGCTTTTCTGGGTCACTTCGCTACGTGATGGGGCGTAGCACGCTGATAGAAATCTGAAATGGGAGAGGAAAGGTGTTGAAGGATTTCTCTGAACGCCATATTTCGCGGCGTGATCTCTTGAGACTGCTCGGTGTGGCCGGTGCAGCCGCGACCGTGGGTCCACTGGTTGCGGCCTGCTCATCGCCCGCCAAGAGCGGTGCTGCGCCTGCAGCTGCCGCCGCAGCACCCACGGCAGCAGCTGCAGCGCCTACTACGGCCGCCGCGGCGCCTACCGCAGCAACCGGAGCGACAACGGCGGCTTCGGCGATCCAGCGGGGCGGCGAGCTCGTTCAGGCCCAGGCCTGGACCTATCCCAGCATGAACCTGCACGCTACTTCGATCCCCCAGAATGCCGGCTACCAGATGCTGTACGACCCTCTGATCCGCTACGAACTGGTGGACGAGAAGGCCGGCAAGTTTGCCCTCAAGCCCGGGCTGGCCGAGTCCTGGGAGCAGCCCGACCCCAAGACCGTCGTTCTTCATCTCCGCAATGGGGTGAAGTTCCACGATGGTAGCGACTTCAATGCCGACGTGGCGAAGTGGAACCTGACGGATCTGCGGGACAACCCGAAATCCTTCGGCAAGACCTACCTGAAGGACGTGGCCGCAATCGATGCACCCGACGCGGCGACGGTGAAGATCACTCTCAAGGCTCCGTCTACCTCCCTGCCTTTCCGGCTCTCTGGAGCGAACTACGGTGTGATGGGTATGATCTCCAAGGCCGCATACGAAAAACTCGGGGCGGATGGCTTCGGGAAGGCACCGGTCGGCACGGGTGCGATGAAGTTCAAGCAGTGGATCACCGATGACCGGCTCATCCTGGAGAAGAACCCCGACTACTGGCGCAACGGCGCCGACGGAAAGCCGTTGCCCTATCTCGACAGCTTCGTCTCCCGCTACGTGCCTGACCTCACCGTCGCGATGGCGGATCTCCAGGCGGGGCAGTTGATGGCGGCGGAGCAGATGCCGGCCAACCAGTTGAAGGTGGTGGAGGCTAACCCGCAGCTACGGTTGATCAATTGGCCGTGGGCAGGTAGCACCTACTTCCAGATGGGCTTCAACGTGAACAAGCCACCGTTTGACAACGTCAAGGTGCGTCAGGCCGCGCTCTATGGAATCGACCAC
>DAHXJB010000432.1:0-4174 GCA_027372455.1 Chloroflexota bacterium
CGTTTTCGCTCGGTGACGTCACGGATGATGCTCAGGAGTACCCGCTCACCACCCAACTCGGCCCCCTGCGAACTGACCTCCGCCGGAAAAGTGCTGCCGTCCTTCCGACGGTGAACGACCTCGAACAGGATCCCCTCCCGATCGGCCCGCTCCATCTGTGCGGCGGACTCTCGGACATCATCCGGCGAGCGTAGCTCTTGGACGGTCATGGTGAGCAGCTCAGCGCGAGTATAGCCATAGGCCTTGACGGCGGCACGGTTGGCGTCGATGATCTGTCCCCCGCGTCGAACGAACAGGATGACGTCCCTTGCGCCCTCGAACAGCACCCTGTAGGGCTCCAGAGCTTCCACCAGGTTCGAGTCCTTATCTGTTCCCCCCGTCCTGGCTCCACTCAGCCCCAACCTGTCCGCGGATGGATCTGTCCTTTTCCTGTTCTTGCCTTTTCCTTCCACCATCCCGCCTCGCACAAGCGAACAGAGTACAACTTCAGCAATACAACATAACAGTACCACGCTTGGCGGTAAGATCGGAATAGGGGTGGCATAACGACATCCTCCAGATTGTAAGAGTATCTATCCTCAGGCACTCAAGTTGCTAATCTCCTTCCCCAGCTTCATCATGGGCTGCCACACCCCGAAGCGTCGGCTACGTCGTGGACGCGGACGTGATACCGCGAGCAGCATGAGGCAGACACGGGGGTTATGCCGGAATCCCGTGATCAATCGTTTCGGAGTGCTTAGGGGGTAATCGAGATGGCAAGACAGAAGGGCGGTCTCGAGGGGGTAGTGGCCCTGGATTCCTCCATTTGCGAGGTGGACGGCGTAAAAGGCAGGCTGTTCTATCGAGGCATAGAGATCGACGAGTTGGCCGCCAACTCTACCTATCCTGAAACGGCCTACCTCCTCTGGTACGGACAGCTGCCGACCCAAGACCAGCTGGACGGCCTGATGGCGCAGTTCTACTCCCAGCGGGAACTCCCTCCGGAAATCCTACGAATGATCGTGGAGTTCATGCCGTCCTGGGACTCTATGGAAAGCCTGCGCACCACGGTGTCTGCCATCTCGGGATACGATCCCGGTGGACTGGAGCACAACCCGCGGGATGATCAGAAGAGGGCGATCTCCTTGACCGCCCGAATGCCCACCATCATCGCCGCCTACCATCGGGCACGACAGAAGTTGCCGCCTGTGCCACCGAGCAGCGGCCTGGCAACCGCCGCCAACTTCCTGTACATGCTCTCCGGCGAACGCCCCTCCGCGAGAAGGGCCAGGATCCTGGACGTCTGTCTGATCGTCCACGCCGACCACGAGTTGAACGCCTCCACCTTCGCCGCGCGTGTCGCGGCCTCCACCCTCGCGGATATATACGCCGCCGTCAGCGCCGGCATTGCCACACTCGATGGGCCGCTGCATGGCGGCGCGAACGAGCAGGTGATGGCAATGCTGGAGGAGGTCGGCACGCCGGACAGGGCTGAAGAGTATGTGATGGATCTGCTGAGGCGGGGAAAGAAGGTGCCGGGCTTCGGCCATCGCGTGTACAAGACCGCCGATCCCAGGGCCACCATTATCCGTCCATTTGCGGCGGAGCTGGCGCGAGAATCCGGACAGACCAGGCTGTTCGACACCGCGAAGAGGATCGAAGAGGTGGTGATGCGGGAGAAGGGGCTGAACGCCAACCTGGACTTCGTATCCGCCCAGGTATACCACGGACTGGGCATCCCCACCGACCTGATGACACCCGTCTTCGCCATGAGTCGCAGCGCTGGATGGACCGCCCACATCCTGGAGCAGTACTCCAGCAACCGGCTGATTCGGCCTCGAGCCAAGTATGTGGGTCCCAAACAGCTCCACTACGTCCCTGTTGAGCAGCGCAAAGAGAAGGCCGCGTGAGGGGGTGCACATGACACAGGCAGAGCAGCTCGCCGCATTCGTTCAGATGGCCCGCTACCAGGAGCTCTCCGACGCGGCCCGCGATCAAATCAAGGTCAGAATTCTGGACGCCATTGGCTGCGCGATCGGCGCCGTCGAGGGCGACCCAATGCGGGCCATCAGGGCTGAGATCGCGGAGTTCGGCGGTACCCCACGCTGCAGCCTGATAGGCAACAAGAAGTCGTCGCCAGACCGGGCCGCCCTCTACAACAGCGCGCTGGTGCGCTACCTGGACTTCAACGACTCCTATCTCGCCAAGGGGGAGAGCTGTCATCCCAGTGACAACCTCGGGGCGGTGCTCGCGGCAGCCGAGTATGCCAACCGCAGCGGCAAGGAGTTGATGACATCTCTGGCGGTAGCCTACCAGGTCCAGTGCCGTCTCAGCGATGTGGCCCCCGTACGAAGCAAGGGGTTCGACCACACGGTGCAGGGGTCATACGCCCTCGCGGCCGGTATCTCCAAGGCCCTCGGGCTGGGACAGGAGCAGACCACCAACGCCATCGCGATCTGCGGCACCGCGTTCAACGCCCTGAGGGTCACCCGGACCGGCTCCCTCTCCAATTGGAAGGGCCTGGCCTACCCCAACGACGCCTTCTGCTGCGTGCACGCGACCTTCCTGGCAAGCCACGGGATCACCGGACCGAGGGCGGTCTTCGAAGGGAACAAGGGCTTCATGGAGGCCATTTCCGGCCTCTTTCAGATCGACTGGTTGCGAGAGGATCTGGAACGGGTCACGCGCACGATACTGAAAAGGTACAACGCGGAGGTTCATTCTCAGTCGACGCTGGAGGCAGTTCTGGAGCTCAGAGGAGAGGCGGGATTCTCGGCTGATCAGGTGGACCGGATCGAAGTCGAGACATTCGATGTGGCTTACAACATCATCGGGGGAGGCGAGGAGGGAGAAAAGACCGCTATCCACACCAAGGAAGAAGCCGATCACAGCCTTCCTTACATGGTGGCAGTGGCCATCCTGGACGGCCAGGTGATGCCGGCGCAGTATCGACTCGACCGCATCCGGGCCCGGGACGTGCAGGCCCTCCTGAGGAAGGTCTCGATCCGCCCATCTGAAGAGTTGAGCCGTCGCTTCCCGAATGAAATGCCCAGTCGCGTAACAGTTCACCTACAAGACGGACGTCACCTGACGAAGGAGAAGCGAGACTACGAAGGCTTCTTCACCCGGCCCATGCGGTGGGAATCGGTTGTGCACAAGTTTAAGCAGCTGGCGGCACCCTACACGAACCCCGGGCTCCAACGGGACATCGCGGCGGCCGTGGCCGACCTGGAGACGACCAGGATACCCGACCTGATGAAGATGCTGCGACAGGTTCGGATTCCCGGCGTCTCGGCCGCGAGACAGGCAGCATGAGCCTAGAGCGGAGGGGACCAACTATGGCCAACACAGATCCAAACGAGCGCGCCTTCTCATTCATCCGGGTGAACGAGCGCCCGCCAAAGCCACGACAGCGGGGGATAACGGAGATCCGTGGCCCCTACTACAC
Organism: Chloroflexota bacterium; assembly: GCA_027372455.1. Classification (GTDB taxonomy): domain Bacteria; phylum Chloroflexota; class UBA6077; order UBA6077; family UBA6077; genus JAJYNT01. The sequence continues at coordinate 3,428 of DAHXJB010000432.1, forward strand.
CCCCATGGGCCGGCGCTATCTGGAGGACGTTCTGGACACCATGTCCAGCTATGTCGACAGCCTCAAGTTCGCCGGCGGCTCCTTCACCCTAATGCCCCGCCGGGCACTCCAGGAGATCCTGGATCTGTGCCACTCCCACGACGTGCTGATCTCCACCGGCGGCTTCATCGAGTACGTCCTGACCCAGGGCACCGACGCCGTGGATCGCTACATCGCCGAGTGTCGAGACCTGGGCTTCGACATCCTGGAGATATCCAGCGGCTTCATCACCATCTCTACAGAGGACATCCTGAGGCTGATCGAGAAGGTTCAGAAGGCCGGCCTCAAGCCCAAGCCGGAGGTGGGGATCCAGTTTGGAGCCGGTGGGGCAACCGCTGCGGCCGAACTGGAGGCGGAAGGGATTCGCGATCCACAGTGGGCGATCTCTGAGGCCAAACGGTACCTCGACGCCGGCGCCTACATGATAATGATCGAGTCAGAGGGGATCACCGAGAGCGTCAACGTCTGGAGAACCGACGTTCCCGCCAAGATCGTGGACGCGCTCGGGCTGGAGAAGGTGATGTTCGAAGCTGCCGATCCGGCCGTTTTCGCATGGTATATCAAGAACTACGGTCCCACGGTGAACCTCTTCGTGACCACAGCCAGATTGTCCAGCTAGAGTGTCTGCGCTCCGGCATTTGGGGAACAGCCAGCCTCTGGGGAAGGGTGATCACTGCCAATAGATAGGTCACCACTCGAGCAGCAGCC
>DAHXJB010000435.1:0-8791 GCA_027372455.1 Chloroflexota bacterium
AGCGGTCACATATCCCCCATAGATGCGAAAATGCCATAACTATTGAGACAGGCTCCATGCCTCGCCCCTACGATCGTCAACTCCTAGTAAGCACCCAGGTACCGCTCGATCTCCCACGAGGTTACCCGCTGCCGGAACTCCCTCCACTCCATCGTCTTCGCCTCGAGGAAACGCTCGAAGATGTGAGGCCCCAGGGCCTCGCGAACCACCTCGTCTCTCTCCATCTCATCCAGCGCCTCGTGGAGCGAGCCCGGCAGGACGGCCACTCCATGCCGGGTCATCATTTCGTCGGTGAACTCGAACAGATCCTCCTCTATCGGCTGTGGGAGGATCATCTTCTTCTTCACCCCGTCGAGGCCGGTGCGCAGCATGACGGCGAAAGCCAGATATGGGTTGCAGGTCGGGTCGGGACTGCGCAGCTCGATCCGGGTGGCTTCCGGCTTGGCGGGACTGATCTTCGGGATGCGGATCAGCGCGGATCGGTTCGTCCGGGCCCAACTCACGTACACCGGCGCCTCGAACCCGGCGACCAGCCGCTTGTAGGAGTTGATCAGCGGGGACAGGACCGCGCACATCCCCTTGGCATGAACCAGCTGCCCAGCGATGAACTGCTTCGCAACCTCCGAGAGCCCGTACTGGTCATGGGGATCGAAAAACGCGTTCTTGCCATCAGAGAGGCTCCAGAGGCTCTGGTGAGTGTGCATCCCGCTGCCGGCGATCCCGTGCACCGGCTTTGGCATGAAGGTAGCGTGGAGTCCGTGACGGTGGGCCACCGACTTCAGGGTACTCTTGAACTCCACCACCTTGTCCGCCATCCTCAGCGCCTCATCGTACCTCATGTCTATCTCATGCTGGCCGGGGCCTACCTCATGATGGCTGGTTTCCACGGCAATCCCACTCATCTCCAGCGCCTCCACCATCTCCTTGCGGACGTCGGATGCCAAGTCGGTGGAGATGTCGAAGTACGACCCCTCGTCGTGAGGCAGCGGGGTTGGTGAGCTGTCGTCGTTCATCCGGAACAGATAAAACTCGAGCTCCGGACCGGAGAAGAAGCGAAACCCCATCTCATGGGCCTCTTTCAGGGCCAACTTGAGAATGTAGCGGGGATCCCCCATGAAGGCTTCGCCGTCCGGCGTGCAGATGTTGCAGGTCACCTTGCCGGTGGTCAACCCACCCTCACTGAATGGCAATATCCCGAAGGTCGCGAGGTCGGGCTCCAAATACATATCGCTCTCGTGAATCCTGGCGAAACCCTCGATGGAGGAGCCGTCGAACCACTTGCCGTTCAGCAGGGTGTCCTCCAGCTCGTGGGCGGGGATGGTCACCTGCTTCACCATGCCCACTATATCGGTGAACTGCAGGTTGATGAACTTAACCTGCTCCCTCTCCACCATCTCCAGGATCTGTCGGATCTTCTCTCGGTCCTTACCGGCGTCTGTAGCCACTGCCGCCTCCTCATCATCAACATCACGATCACAAACAGCTAACGCGTCATCTGCCTCAATGATGCTCTGCCTCCAGCAGTTGCCGTACCTTCAGCGCCACCTGAAGAGACAGTCGAGTCTCGTGGTCCTCCAGGTCGTGCCCGCTGATCTCCGCAATCCTCTGCAATCGGTAGAGGAGAGAGTTTCGGTGAAGGGAAAGCTGTTCCGCGGTTCGGCTGAGGTTGCCGTGGCACTGGAACAGCGCCTCCAAGGTCTTCAGCATCTCCCCGCCACTCTTTGCGTCGTGCCGCTCCAGATTACCCAGCATCTCCTGGCGGAAGCTCTCCATCTCCTGCAGGTTGCCGATCTGCGCCAGCAGCCTCAATATACCCAGATCTCCGAAGTAGGTACAGGATGATGGCCCATGCATCCGAATGCCGATCGCCAGGGCCCCCTCCGCCTCCCGATACGCGGTCGTCAGACTACCCCCGCCGCTCGTGAGGCGACCTATCCCCACCGCGACGTGGCACCCATCCAGCGCCGTCTGGGCCCGACTGCGCATTGTCTCCGCCAATTCCCGCGCGACGCCCTCCGTGGTCGTCCCGAGCAATGGAACGATCGCCACAACGGCGTTCCCCCGGGACGCCACCAACGACTTAGACTCCAGCCTGGAGGTCTCCACCTTCACCGTGGACTCCAACCGCCGCCGAACCCGGTCGCCGCTTCTGAACTGCGACCCGCCCGCAACATTATCTCGGCTCTCGGCACGAAAGACCATCACCAGCGAGGGCAAGGAGGGATCGTAGCCCAACCGCCGGGCCTTTCCGAGGACCGACTGGTCCCCCTCGTTCTCTTCGGAGAGCAGTTGATCCAGCAGATCCCCCCTCACCCGAGCCTCCGCCTCCCCGATGGCGGCATCTTTGGCCACCTCCACGGCGCACACTGCCGCCGCTCGTCCCACGGCCAACCGATCTAACTCGGTGATCTCCACCTTCGGGGCGATCACAGACAGATAGCCTGCTACCCCGTCACGCGCGGGGATGGGCGCGACGACCCGGCAGAAAGGGGAATTCGACAGCGGAAACCTGCCCACCGGGGGCTGAGTCCCCGAAAGGGGGACGGTGTGGATCCATTCCTCTATGTCCAGCCTGCCGGTTCGGAGATCTGGTCCGGTCGAATCCTGCAGATGGGCAGCTGCGGCACTGAACTGCACTCGAAACTGTTCGTCCTCGATCACCACAGCTTTTCCACAGATCTCCGCCAGCCGATCGGCGACCGCCTGGAGACCTCGCTCATCAAAGGTCAACTGAGCTAGCTGTCGATGGATTTCAAAGGCCCGATGCTGAAGCTCCGCCTGCTTGTCCACGACGGTCGCGATTGCAGCCCTCTCCACCTCAACCAGTGTTGCCGTGGACGGTAACTCGATCAAAGGGATCTTCAGCTCCTCGGCGGTACCCGCGGCCTCCTGATCCACCTCGCCCAGAACAGCTATCGCCGCGACTCCAACGTCAGCCAGACGGCCAATCACATAAGAGAGGGTCATGGACTCCTGGAGCAGGCTCAGGTGAGCACTCGAGAGAAGGGCCAATTCGCCACCTTCCAGCGCTTCGAAGGCGGGTGGACGGGGTCTGAGCGAGCGAGCCCAGGTAACCTCACGCCCCAAGCCGGATCGCCCGGCTATAACCCGACTGCCTGCCGGAAAGGCCAACTGAAGAAGATCCTCTACGGTGACCGCCATAGCAACACCCTTCTATCGAATCTCACCGCCGCAGGAGGGATGCTTGTGCACTTTGCACAAGTCATTCTATCAGAGATGCAGGGCTGAGGAAAAGGAGAGCACCGAGGAAGGTATGGCCTTTTCAAAGTCGTGGACACCGGCAGCCTCTCACGTCCGTCATTCCCGCGGAGGCGGGAATCCAGGGCGTTGACCCGCCCCGAGATCTCTGGATCCCCGCTTTCGCGGGGGTGACGATCCGCATACCGGCATCACGGCGGACTTTGAAAAAGCCCTGCGAGGGAGGGCAAACCGATCGAGATGAAAAGAGGAGAGCGGAGAGGCTGCTGGGGAGCTCGGAAAAGCGTGGGGTGGAGCCTTCGGCCCGGGGTCTCGCTATGTGTTGCCTGGGGCTCCACCCCACGACGTGGTTCTCTAGTTAAGGCTGCCTGCTACGCAGCCTTGTGCTGATGGTTGAAGATGTCGAGCTCATATGCTCGATCCGGCCGCGACACGCCGGAGACAGCCTCCTTGGTCCGACCGGAGGCACTGCCCCAGAGTAGCGCGCCGCGGAAAGAAGCTAGAGCGGCAACACCAACCACTACGGTAATCACCACCTTGAACAGCAGGTCGCCGAGACCGTTTGTCTGGCTGAGACCGCCCGCTAGGACCGCAGTGAAGAAAGAAAGCACTAGGCCCAGAACGATGAGATCACCGCGAGAGAGTTCAGGATTCTCGTAGAATAAGTTCTTCTGGTCGCCGTAAGGATATCCGTTCATCGTAGTCCTCCTTGATCTACACAACCTCTCTTGGTTGCAGGCTGATGATGCCACGATCGCTCCGATAAGTCCAATGCCTAGTTACACCTGATACCATATTATTCAAGCTATGGATAAACCGGTGCAGGAGCGCACTGTCCGAGGCCGGGGGACAATGTGGTGGACGCAGTGCAGCGACAGGGCTCCTCACCCTGTCGCTGCACTGCGAGGCGACTGTTGCTGATCAGGCTACCCGCCCTCACCTCAATTGGGAGAGTGAGACTCGGACTACCTCTTGTTCCGCAGATAGTTGGTCATGATGGGTGCGATCTTTGGCGCCGCTTCGGGAACCATCGGCGGCATGATCTTCGCCATCACCTTGGGCATCAAGTCGGGCAGCATCTCCTCCATCGCCGGGGGCATGTCGGGGATCAGCTGCTTCATCAGGTCGAGCACCTTGGGCATCAGCTTCGGCATCATCCCCGGTAGCATGGAGGGCATCATGCTGGGCATCATCTTCTCCATCGCCGCCAGGGCGGGCTCCTGAATGACGCCGGGCATCGACGCCACACCGTCCATAGCCTTCTGCATCGCGCCGGGCATCGCCTGCATCATCTCGGGCATCATTTGCCCCATCATCTCCACCATGCCCTCGACGGTCATGGCGGCGATAGCCTTCTCGAAAACGCCCCACATGTACTGGACGTTGTCGCGCGAGTCCTTCACCTCGTAGCCCAGGGCATCCGCCACCACGTCGGTGAAGTCCAGGATCGGGATATCCTGGCCGTTCTTCTTTGCGCCCACCCGCAACTGCACCTCGCAGCAGGGGCAGGTGGTCAGAATGGCATCAGCACCGATATCGATCCCTTCGGCAACGCGGTCATGCGCGATCCGGTTGGACACCACAGGATCGCTGATCCGGGTGAGCACGCTTCCGCAGCACAACCCGTTCTCCCGGTTGTGGGCCATATCCTGGTACTCCACACCCGGTATCGCCTTTATCACCTCCCTGGGGGCCTCGAAGATGCCGCCGTGGCGGCCGATGTGACAGGGGTCATGCCAGGTCAGCTTCTGAGGGATCTCCTTCTTGAAGTGGAGCTTGCCATCCTTGATCAGGCCGGCCGTGATCTCGCTGATATGGACCGGCTCGAGCTCGTAGTCGATTCCGAACTCGGGCGCCCAGTGGCGGTAGTAGTGGTTGAAGGCGACCCAGCAGCCTGGGCAGGAGATCACGAGCTTCTTGACCCCGTGGGCCTTCAACTGCTCCACGTTATGGCGCATCGCCATCTCGAAGTCTTCGCCCTTCCCAGCCGTCAGGAACGGCACCCCGCAGCAAGCCTCGTCCTTGGCCAGGTAGGTGAACTTGACCCCGCCCTCCTTCAGGATGTGGACGGCATTCTCGGCGATGTCCGACTCCACGAACGAGGCGGTGCAGCCCGCCCAGTAGCCGATCTCCGCCTTCTCCTCGTAGGTGGCGTCCTTCGGGAACCAGGCATCCCGCTCCTCGCGCTCGGCGGCCCAGATGTTCAGCTCAGACTCGAAGCTGGCCCCCATCATCTCGAAGGCCGGGAAGGTCTGGTGATGCTGCTCGTACACCAGCAACTTGCGCATGTCGTCCCAGCGCCCCTGGATGGGGATGTTCACCTGGCACACCGCGTCACAACGCTTGCAGGTGGTGCACTGGAGGAAGTTGTCCACCATCTTCTGGTCGAACTCCACCTTGCCCTGGGCGTACTTCCTCAGGAAGAACCATTTACCCCTGGGCGAGGAGCTCTCCCAGAACTTGCCGTTGTAGAGTGTGCAGACGTCCCGGCAGTAACCGCACTGGGCACAAGCGAAGGCATCGAAGGCCAGGTTCTCGGCCAGGTTCTTCTTCACGTGGACCTTATCGCCCAGCAGCTTCTCTGCCAAACCCATTACCGGCTCGGCCACCTTGGCCGCCGCCATAGCCGTTCGGATCATAACGGGGTTTCCGGTGTCAGAGAGGATCTTGCCCGGGTTCATCAGGTTATTCGGGTCGTGCTGCTTCTTGTAGGCGGAAATCCGCGATATCTTGTCCTTGCCCAGGGCCGACTCCGCCTGATCGGTGAAGTAGAGGCCGACTGAGTAGGGACGTCCGCCGTTCCTCTCAATGATGCCCAGCATGGTGAGCGACTTGCTGAAGCCGATCATGTACGATCCGGTTCGCTCGTCCTCGAGGAGGAAGCAGAGGAGGGTGATCTCATCGGGACCTACCAGATGGCCCTCGATGGCGATCCCCTGCAGCTTCTGGGAGGCCTCGGCCACGACCTTCGGAAGGCTCGAAACAGGCAGTATCCCCTCGCTGGGAACCAGGGAAGGCCCCAGCCGCTTCATCCGCATTGGGTAAAAACGCTCGGCCCACTCATGGTTGGCCACCTGGTCGGATTGAATCTCCGCCCCGTGAGCCTTCAGGATCGCGGCAAGTCGCTCGTCCACCGCTCCTGATCGAGAGGCCGGATAGACGAGGGTGGCCAGATGCCGGCCCTTGGGAACAGCCACGGTATGTCCCACCGTTCCGTGGCCGTTGCCATGGCCGTTACCGTTCTGGCCGAGGGCCAACGCCTCCTCTTTGCTGCGCACGAACTCCGCCGTAGAGACGGAAACGTGCCACAACGGCAGCCCCTGCTTCTTGATATCTGCCATGGCCGCCGAGAGATCCTCCAGCCTAGCGAAGGCAGCGGCCAGGATGTTCTGATCCTCAAGGGGTCGGGTGAGCAGGGTGACCTCGACGATGAAGCCGGTGATACCCTCCGCCCGGTTGGCCAGTTCAAGGTCCGCGCCCGTCAACTTTCGGAGTTCGCCCTCGGGCGTCACGATGGTAATAGAGGTGAGGTTCTGCCCGATGAAACCGTACTCGTAGCTCCCAATGCCGGCGCCGCCCTCGGCCACCCAGCCGGCCACGGTCGAGCCAGGGGCGCTGGTGGGGTAGAGTCTCAGCATTTGCCCGTGGCGGATCAACTCATCCTCGAGTCTGCCCCAAACTACACCGGGCTCCACGGTGACCGTTCCGCTCAAGGTATCAATGTCCAGTACCCGCTTCATCCAGGACATATCGACAACGATGCCGCCCTTTGCCGGCACCGCACCGCCGTAACCGGTGGTGGCGGCACCCCGAGGAACCAGAGGAATCGAGTGCTTCCTGGAGAGATTGACCAGGAACTGCACCTCTTCCACAGAGCGAGGCTGAACCACAGCCTCCGGGACATTGTCGATCAGCATTTCCACGGCCTCGGGCAGACTCGCCACGTCATGCCCGTAGATGAGACGCTCGGCCTTGTCGAAGGTCACTCGATCTCCGAAACGTCCTTTCAGATCGGCCGTCACCAGTGCGTCCATGATATTGAATTCCCCCCTCTTCGGCTACAAAGCAAGTCGGTTGACCACACAACCGTCCGCGGACAACGGCGCCGCGACCCGGGTGGATACCAGCCGTCAGCACCCACCTTCCACAGGGTATACCTTACCCCCGTACGGCATCGTACTTTAGTGCACCAAGGGGTCCCTGTCAAGCGTTTTCGGCCGATTCTCGCCCCAACTTTCACAAAATCAGGGATAACCCTGACGGGCAGGTCTCGAAGCTGCGGGCAGGCTTCGGCAGCTCTCTTCAGGCTCATCGCGCCTCTCCCCATGGTTGGGCGAAAAGGGGTCATGGCCTTATACTGTCCTCCGCAACATCACCAAAGGAGGGAGGCATACTCCGATGCCAGGCAAACGAGCGCTGATCATGCACCCTTCCGACAATGTAGCCACGGCGGTGGAGGAGATCGAACCCGGGGAAGAGGTAGCAATCCCCGTCGGCAAGGAAACCCTCACCCTTCAGGCTGTCGAGACCATCCCTTTCGGCTTCAAGATCGCCATCCAGGAGATCCCTCAAGGGGAGATCATTCGAAAGTACGGCGAGGCAATCGGCAAGGCCAGCTCCCCCATCAGGAAAGGGACGATGGTCCACGTCCACAACCTGGAAGGCACACGGGGTCGAGGTGACCTGGAAAGGAGCGCTAAGCGATGACCTTCTTCGGATACGTTCGACCCGATGGAACCGTTGGAACGCGTAACCATGTCCTGGTGATCCCCCAGGGCATCATCTCCAAGAGCATCTGCGACTTCGTGACCGGCACCCGAAGCTTCGCCAGTTCGGATCACGGCTCCGGCCGAACGGCCAACGATCGGGAGACCATCGCCCGGGTGCTGATCGGCCTGGGGCGAAACCCCAACGTTGCCTCGGTGATACTGCACGCGGCGAGCCCCGGCGTGGGCTACCCCGAGCTGGCGGCCGAGCGCCTGGCCGACGAGATCGCCTCCAGCGGAAAGCGAGTTGAGCTGCTGGACCCCGCGAAAGAGGGCGGCACCTACGGCGCCATAGTGAAGGGAATACAGTTGGCCAGGGAGTTGGTATACGATGCATCGAAGCTACGCCGCGAGCCGGTGGGCGACGAGCATCTCTGCCTGGGGGTCAAGTGCGGCTATTCCGACACCACCTCCGGCCTGGCCGGCAACCCCGCTGTGGGCTATCTCTACGACAAGGTCGCGGCGGCAGGCGGCACGGCGATGTTTGGAGAGACCACAGAGATCATCGGGGCCGAGCAGACCCTGGCTCGTCGAGCTGCTACCCCCGAGGTGGGGCAGGCGATCCTGGAGGCGGCGCGGGTTCAGGAGGAGAGAGCCAAGGCCACGGGGCAGGACATTCGCAGCGTCAACCCGGTTCCCGCCAACATCAAGGGTGGACTGAGCTCCCTGGAGGAGAAGAGCCTGGGAGCTATCCACAAGGCTGGCACCGCGCAGATCCAGGGGATCTTGAAGTACGCCGAGCGTCCCGCGAAGAAAGGACTCTACTTCGTCGACAACTGGATGGGCCACCTCTCCATCTTCGCCGG
>DAHXJB010000459.1:0-15299 GCA_027372455.1 Chloroflexota bacterium
CCGGCGAAAAGGGATACAGCCTTCTGGTCGGTCGTACTGAAACGATGTGGGTTCTCACGATCTCGCAAACCCAGTACCCCTAGACCCTCATCTCGATGGATCAGGGGCACACACAGCACCACCGCTGCTGGAGGCAGCCCCAACAGCGATCGGTTTCCTTGCCCTTCCAGAAGATGATGCTCCAGTACCGGGGACCGCCGGCGGAAACAGCGACACGCGATGGTATCTGTATCGTCGATGGGAACACGCACACCCTGGATCTGGGGCCCGAAAAGGCCCAGAGCCTTGACGGCCACAAGACTCTCCCCTTGGTTCTCCCAGAGGACCGCCGTATCGGCAGCGAAGAGGTTGAGGGCTTCATGGCAGATCAGATCCAGCACCTTCTCAAGATCGTGCTCCGCGTTGAGGGTAGCCGCGACACGAGCCACCGAGATCATCAGCTTCTCCCGGGCACCCACCCGCGGAAGCCGCGCGATCTTTCCATCATCCCGGGTAGACTCTGTTGGAGTCTGTCTCCTCGAAACCACCGAATCCTCCTTGCGGGGGGAAGAGCTGTAGAAAGCCATGGAGGAGCACAGCGGATGCGACTCCGCAACCAGTTAGAATAGTACGGCACAATCGTGGACTTGAACAGGGCTGCCTGGCTTGACCGGGGGAACTTCCATAGTATAATGCCAGCGGCTCGGCCCACCCTATAGGCTCGGAGGTGAAAGCGGGCAGTGGCACTGATCGGTGACATCAAAGACTTCGGACTTCTCCAGCTTCTTACCCTGGTTCAAGTCACGCGCAAGACGGGCGCGCTAACGCTGCAGCGCGGGGGCGAAACGGCCATAATCTATTTCGAAGATGGTCAGATGATCAAGGCTAAGCCCCCGGAATCTCGTGCCGATGGTCTGGCCACCCTGCTCTTCCGTGCTGGTCGGATCGACCAGGAAAAGTACGACCTGATCACATCCCAGTCTCCACCCTCAGAGCAAGCGGTTGGGCTCCTGCTGGAAGATCAGGCGGACCTTTCCCGAGACCAGATTGTGGAGTTTGTACGCGAGAAAGCGCTGGCCAACATCTACTCCCTGCTGACCTGGCCCGAGGGCAGTTTTCGGTTCGACGTGGGCAGCTCCCCCGCCGAGGAGGAGATCCTGGCGCCCACCGACCTGAGCTCTGTTCTGGAGAAGGGACGCAGCTACCTGGAGGAGTGGCAGCTGCTAGCCTCCTACATACCGAGTCTGGATCGTCCCATGCGGCTTCTGGCTGAGCCCAGGAGATCGATGGAAGAGATACGCCTCAGCACCGAAGAGTGGAGGATGGTGGCGAGCCTGACCGCCAACATCCCTCTCAAAGAGGTCGGGAGCAAGCTGGGGCTAGATGAGTTCGCGGTGCGCCAGGTGGCCTACCGCCTTATCAAGAGCGGCTTGGCCGACATCCCGGAACCTGAGTTCACGCCCCCTCCTCCCAAAGAGTCTTGGGAACCAAGGGAGAGCGAGGAAGCCAAACCTGGCGCCCTCGCCAGACTTTTCGGCCGCAAGTAAGGGAAGATATGGGCAATCGCCCCAGTCCCTGAAGGGCATGACCAACCTGCCCGTCGGGGCCGGGTCGTTGCGTCCCATTTTCTTCCTCTGACGTTGACCCCCTCACGTCAGCCTGATATGCTCATATTAGTGTTGTATAACTGTTTATGCGCCTCTTCTCCCATCGCCGCCGATCCTGCCATCTGGCGTGTCGCATCGATTCGACGGGATGGCAGCGGTACATGTGATTTCGCCTTCTCACGTCGAGGAGAACCGTATGGATAGGCCGGCAACAACCCTTCACAGCAACGAGCGGGAGGAAGTCCAGCTCACCAACCCCACGCCAGAGATCCGATTCTGGATAGTGCCTCACACCCACTGGGATCGTGAATGGTTCATCCCGTTCCAGGTCATACGGCTGAAGCTGGTGCGGATGGTCGACGAGCTGATGGACACGTTGGAGGCGGAACACTCTTTCTCCTCCTTCACTCTGGATGGGCAAGCGGTAGTGCTCGAGGACTACCTGGCCGCTCGGCCGGAATCGAGAGATAGGGTCACCCGGCTCATTCGCGAGGGCCGAATCCGTATCGGGCCATCATACGTCCTCCCCGACGAATACCTGGTAGGCCAGGAATCGCTCGTCCGCAACCTGTTGCTGGGCCGGCAGTTGTGCCGACAGTTCGGCATGGAGACTCCAGTGGCTTACTATCCCGATACCTTCGGCCATGTGGCTCAAATGCCTCAAATTGTGCGGGGCTTCGGGATGGATAGCTTCGTCTTCTGGCGAGGCCTCGGGGACGACTCCGATCGTCTGGGGGTAGCCTTCCGCTGGCAAGGTCCGGACGGAAGCGAGTTGCTGGCCATCCGCCAGATCGACGGCTACGGCGCCGCCGACAACCTGGGACGGTGGGCTCGAGGAGGGGTACGAACCAGCGACCCCGCGGAGTACCCCGAGATGGCCCTTCGTCGGCTGAAGGAGCTGAGGGAAATCGCGGCACCTTACCTGGAACGATCCGGAGTGATCGACCTGCTGGCAGGCAACGGTACCGACCATCAGCTGGTGCAAGCGGATCTACCCTCGGTCCTGGCTGCCGTCAACTCCGCTTGGCCCGAGGCCGAGTTCCGCATCGCGGGCCTGGACGACTACGCCGCGGCTATCCGGCCTCGAATGCCCTACCTGGCCCTATATGAAGGGGAGATGTGCGACGGGAAGGACGCACCTGTGCTGAGAGGGGTGAATTCCGCTCGGATGCCCCTCAAGCAGCGAAACGAGGCAGTGGAGCGAGCGTTGACGGAGGCCGAGATAGCCGCTTCCATGGCCTGTCTGGCCACTGGCGCCCCCTATCCCGCGGAGGATCTCCGAATGGCCTGGCGGCAGCTACTGCTGAACCACCCCCACGACTCCATCTGTGGCTGCTCCGTGGACGAGGTCCATCGGGACATGGCTGGCCGTTTCGACGCCGCGGAGCAGCTGGCGCTGCGCCTCCGGCGAGAAGCCCTCTGGAAGCTCGCTGGTGGCGAGGCCATCTGGTCCTATCGTGAGCGCCCTAACCTGCAGCGCACCGCGGTCAACCTGATGCCGTGGCGCCGTTCCGGGCTGGTGGAGTTGTCGCTGCCCAACGAGTTGGCCCACGCCCGAACGGTGCGCGCCGAAAGTTCGACCGGGGAACTGGCGGCTCAGGTAGTGCGCGGGTCACAGGGCTCGGTTGCCCTGGTGGCCGCCTCGGTGGATGGCTTTGGCACTACCACGATACGACTCCGCTCCGGCCGTTCCCAGGTGGAAGGGGCACGGCAGGTGGGGTATAGAGCCATCGAAAACGAGTACTACCGGGTGGCGGTTCTCACCGACGGCACCCTGGAACTGCTGCACAAGCCGAGCGGCCGGAAGCTCACCGGCGGGCACTGGTTCGAGGACATGGCGGATCGGGGCGACGAGTACAACTTCTGTCCGGTGGAAGGCGACACACCCTGGGACAGCCGGCAGCACAAGATACGGGTTCGGCCGGGCCTCCGGGGGCCGGCCGTGGCCTCGCTGATGTTGGAGATCGAGGCACACCTGCCCTCGGGGTTGAGGGGCGACCGCGGGGCGCGCCGGCGCTCCATCGTGGGATCTCCAATCAAGGTGGAGGTCCGGCTGGTGGCCGGCGTGGAGCGGGTCGAGTTCGTCACCACGGTGGAGAACCGCGCCCAGGATCACCGGCTGAGGGTCGTTTTCCCCGCGGCGGCCACCACAGAGGTGAGGTCCGAAGGTCACTACGTCCTGTTGAGGCGGCCGGTGGGAGCCCCCGCACACGGTCCCGACTGGAAGGAGCCTCCGGCGGCAACCCACCACACCCAGGGGGCGGTGGAGGCTGGGGGAGTAGCCATCCTCGGACGGGGGCTGCCGGAATACGAGGTACGGGCGATGGCCCAGGGAACCGAGATTGCCCTTACGCTGCTTCGCTGCGTGGGATGGCTTTCTCGAGACGACCTCTCGACTCGCCCCGGCGGGGCAGGTCCACATCTACCAACCCCAGAGGCGCAATGTCCCGGTGTCCACCAGTTCGAGTACGCCTTGGCCCTTGGCTATCCGTCGGATTCGGAGCTGGTCCGAAGCTCTATCGATTACCGGTTCGGCTTGGTGGCAGGGCCGGCTGGACTTCCGGACAGGATGCCGCTTACGCTGGATGGCGAGAACTTCTGCCTGGCGGCCCTTAAGGGCGCGGAGGACGGCGACGGCTGTATCCTTCGGGTGTACAATCCAAGCCAGAAAACCGGCTCGGTGGCAATAGATGGGTGCGATTCCGTGGAGCCGTGCAGGCTGGACGAGCAGCCGGAGAGCGATCCGACCCCCGGCCTGCTCGGCCCGAGTCGTATCGCCAGCTTCCGGCTGCGCAATCTCTAACCCTCGAAATTCGTCCAATGGCCATCGGATTGAACCCGAACCCTCTCGCTGAGGGTGCCAACTCCATCAAGTCCGATCCGCTTTCAACGGCCGAACGGCTTTCCGCCGCCGTCGACATGGCCGCGGATGGGCTGGCTCAGGTAGCATCCGGCGAGCAGCTGCTGGCCAGCTCCAGATCCGGCTCCTACGGGAGGCTTTTCGGCCGCGACTCCCTGATCACCTCACTGCAGTTTCTTTCGGCAGTTCGACTGGACCCCTCCCTTGCGCCTCTCCTCTTGCCACCCATCGAGGGAAGTCTGCGAGCCCTGGCGGCACTCCAGGGGATAATGGAGGATCCTTGGACGGAGGAGGAGCCTGGCAAGATCCCCCACGAGTTCAATCCCGGGGCCTCCGGCGACTTCCCTGGCGCCTACTACGCCAGCATGGACTCCACTCCACTCTTCCTGATGGCACTGCACGAGTACGCCGCCTTTCCCCCGTCAGATCCGATGGAGATTGGCCTCCTGGAGGAGCTGCGAGGGGCTCGGGACCGTGCGCTGTCCTGGATCTTGGAGAGAGCAGACCTGGATGGCGACGGCCTGGTGGAGTTCGTCCAGCGAAATCCCCAGCGGAAGTCGCTGATCAATCAGAACTGGAAGGACAGCCGGGACTCCCTGCTGGCGGCCGGCGGATCGATGCCGCTCTATCCAGTCGCCTACTCGGAGCTGCAGGCCTACTGTTACCGGGCAGTGATGGGAGAAGCCATCATCAGGCAGGAAGAGGACCCGTCCGGCGCCGAGGAGCTGTCGGGATGGTCGGGCAGATTGGCGGATCGGTTCGAGCGGCGCTTCTGGCTACCGAGAGCCGATCACTACGCCCAGGCCCTGGACGCCGGGAAACGTCCCCTCGAAGACATCTCCTCCAATGATTTCCACTGGATGTGGCTGGGACCGGTGCGCCCCCGCCGCTTCCGTCGGGCGGCTCGGCGTCTGTTGAAGCCCGACATGATGACGCCGTTCGGGCTCCGCACCCTCAGCTCCTCCTCGCCCAACTATGCCCCGCTTCGTTATCATCGAGGCACCATCTGGCCCTGGGATAACTGGGTGGCCGCTTCGGCGCTGCGGCGGCTCGGCCTGGCGCGAGAGGCCTCGGCCATAGACACCGCGGCGCTGAGGGCACTCCTACTGCTGGGCTCTCCCGCAGAGCTTTATGCCTACCAGGACGACCAAGTAGCCCCATCCCCGAGCTTCCTGGACATCTGGGGACAACCTGCCCACGCCTGCCGGGTCCAGGCCTGGACGGTGGGCTATCTAGTGGAGATGCTAGCCCGGTGGGGAGCCGGAGAGGCTCTGCTCGCTCGTTGGAGGGCTGTATCGGGAGGCCATGGCGATGATCGGATGGGCAGTGGGCCCCGCTCGAAAGCCGCTCCAGCCGATGAAGCCCGAGGAAGCCGCCGAGGTTAGGCGGACTCTGGGGGAACTGAGGTTGCTGGCGTAGCAGCAGGGACGCGGCCCTCGGCAGTTGCCGAGGGCTGCGCACTCACGATGCGGCCAGAACGCTGGTGTCTTTCAGCCCTATACCGGTGACGGCCACCAGCACCCGATCATTCGGGCTGATGGCACCCCTCTCCATCAGGTGGGGCAGAGCAGCGAAGGCAGCCGCCGACGTGGGCTCGCAGAAGATCCCCTCCGTGGTGGCCAGCAAGCGCTGAGATTCCAGGATCTCCCGGTCGGTTGACGCCGCGGCGCTGCCACCGCTCTCCCTCATCGCTTGAAGGATCAGATGGCCCCGACTGGGGCGGGCTATGGAGATCCCGCCGGCCACGGTCGGCGAGGTAGGGATAGCACCGATTCGATCGAGACCCCTAACGGCGGCATCGACGATCGGCATGCAACCGGTAGCCTGGGCCACGTTCAGCCTGGGGATCTTTTCCAAGAGGCCCATGGCCAGCAACTCCTCGAACCCCTTCCAGCTTCCGAGGTAGAGGGATCCGTTGCCAACCGGCATAATCAACTGCTCCGGGGGATCGAAGTCGAACTGGGTGGCAACCTCGTAAGCGAAGCTCTTGGTCCCCTCCAGGAAGAAGGGGTTCCAGTTGTGGGAGCCGTAGTAGGCTCCCTCCTCCCGGCGGCATCGTTCCATGGCCGCCTCGGCCACCGCCTCCCGGCTCCCCTCCACCTCCACCACCTCGGCACCGTAGAACGCGATTTGCGCCTTCTTGGCAGTCGGGGCGGAGGCGGGAACGTAGATGCTGGCCTCTATCCCGGCGGCGGCACAGTAAGCGGCGAAGGAGGCACCGGCGTTGCCCGAGGAGTCCTCGACCACACGGGTCACCCCCATGGCCCGTGCCTGGGTCACCATGGCCGTGGTGCCGCGATCCTTGAAGGAACCGGTGGGAGCGAAGTACTCCAGCTTGGCGTACAGCCGAGGCACCCCCAGCCGGCGGCCCAGTCGCTGCAGCCACACCACCGGGGTGTTGCCCTCCCCCAGGGAAACAGGCTCGGCGGCGTCCACCCTCATCAATCGGGCAAATCTCCAGATCCCGGGTGCGGGCCCCGAGCTTCGAGCCGCCGCAAGCAGTTCGGATCTCTTCTCCGGGCCACGGGCGGTAACCTCGGGTTGGATCTCCAGTACAGAGCCGCACGAGGGACACCCCCAGTTCACCGCCGTCGCCGTGAAGTCTCTTTGGCAGTTGGAGCACACCAGCTTGATTGCTTGCATGATCGATTCAGATTCTCATTCCTGCTTCGCCTCGTACGACATCTCCTTGTAGGCCGGCTCATCCTTCGACGAAAGGTAGGAACGAGCCATCTCCGCGATCCGTTTGGGGTCCGCGTCCTGCCGAGGTACCCAGATGCGTAGCAGTCGCCGGTTGGCGTTGAAGTTGAGGTAGGGCCCCTGGCCGGCGACTCCGCTGGTGACCAGGCAGTCGTAACCGACAAGGCGCTGCACCTCCTCTTCCAGATGCCGCATGTCCATGCGCCTTCTCCCATCATATCGATGATCAAATGGTATCCTATAGTGTAGCAGAGGCGACGAAACCTCGACGCGGTCGGCTGGAAGAGTGGCTCATCGCGGGGAAGCGTGATTTGGCCTCGGCCGTGAACGGCCGGGTTAACAGCATCGGCCAGGCCGTAGTTAACCCGGCCCTTCAGGGCCGAGACGTCACACAACCGCAAAGAGCTGAAAGAGCGAGAGAGGGCAGATAGTGTTGAGCAGGCAGCTACGAGCCGATCTTTCGCTGGCGCTGGTCACACTTATATGGGGCAGCACCTTTGTGCTCGTGAAGAACGAGTTGGCCGGCATCGGCCCGCTCGCCTTCGTCGCCATCCGATTCGGCTTTGCCTTTCTCTTCTTGCTGTTTCTGACCGGTCGTTCGCTGATCCGCTCCAGCAGGCAGCAGCTGGCCGCGGGTGCGCTGATAGGCGTTTTCCTCTTCGGTGGATACGCCCTGCAGACCATGGGTCTCCGCTATACCACCGCGTCCAAGGCGGCTTTCATCACGGGCCTGTGCGTGGTGCTGACACCCCTCTTCGCCCGCATTCTCCTGGGTCTCGCCCCCTCTCGCCCCGCCCTTGCCGGTGTGGCGCTGGCGACGATCGGACTGGGGCTGCTCTCACTGGTGGACAACTTCACTCTCGCCATCGGGGATCTGTTGGTGCTGGGCTGCGCCGCCTCCTTCGCGTTGCACATAGTGGCCATCAGCCGGTTCGCCCCCCGGATGGATACCATGGCCCTCACCACCATTCAGATCGGGGTGGTCGCCCTGGCAGGAGCAGCGATGACCGCCCTGTTTGAACCGATGTCGGCAACACCTGCCACCAGCACGATTCTGGTGGCGGCCATCATGGGTCTTGTGGCTACCGCCTTCGCCTTCGCGGTTCAAAACCGAGTCCAGGCCTTCACCACCCCCACCCACACCGCTCTGCTCCTCTCTCTGGAGCCGGTGTTCGGCGCACTGTTCGCCTACCTGCTGGCCGGTGAAAGGCTGGGCGCGAGGGAGATCCTGGGATGCGCGCTGATCCTGGTAGGGATGGTGGTGGCTGAGCTGAAACGAGAGGAGAGACTGGGCAATCTCGCGCCGCAAGCGGTAGAATCCATAGAGGGACAGAGTCGAGAGTCCGATTTCTCGGAGGAGTGGTGCGATGTACGAACCGGAGTTGCTGGTCCAGAAGGATCTTGAGCACGTCCTGCATCCCATGCACAGCCAGGCCCATAACGTCGCCGGGCCGCTGGTTCTGGTCCGAGGCAATGGCAGCACCGTCGTCGACGCCGCGGGCAAGGAGTACATAGACGCCCTATCCGGCCTCTGGAACGTTAACGTCGGCCATGGTAGGGCGGAGTTGGCCGAAGCCGCAGCGGAGCAGATGCGTACCCTGGCCTACGCTTCGGGCTACGCCGGCATGTCCAACGTGCCGGCGATCGAGCTGGCCGACCGGTTGGCCGATCTGGCCCCGGGGGACTTGAAAGCCACCTTCTTCACGACGGGGGGCGCCGAGTCCAACGAGACGGCCTTCAAGATCGCCCGCTTCTACTGGAAGATGAACGGCAGGCCCGACAAGGTGAAGATCATCGCGCTGCAGAGCGGCTACCACGGGACCACCGGCGCAGCCATGATCGCGACCGGGATGCGACAGTACTGGCAGCACTTTGACCCTGTGCACGCCGGCTTCTTCCACATTCCGACCCACTACTGCTTCCACTGCCCTGTGCAGAAGAGCTACCCCGAATGTGGCATCGCTTGTGCCAGTACTCTAGAGCAGCAAATCCTCGCGGAGGATCCCGAGACCGTGGCGGCCTTTATCGCCGAGCCGGTGCATGGGGCTGGAGGCGTGGTAACTGCGCCGCCCGAGTACTTCCCGAAGATTCGGGAGATCTGCGATAGGTACGACGTGCTGTTCATCGCCGACGAGGTGATCACAGGCTTCGGACGGACCGGCAAGATGTTCGGGTTGGAGCACTGGGGAGTGCAGTGCGACATCATGTCATTCGCCAAAGGGATAACCGGCGGCTACCAACCGCTGGGCGGGGTCATGGTGAACGAGCGGGTACACAAGGCGTTCCTCGACCTGCCCCCGGGAGGTAGTTTCAACCATGCCTACACCTATTCACTGCATCCCGTCTGCTGTGCGGTCGGCATCAGGAACCTGGAGATCATCGAGAGGGAGAAACTGGTGGCCCGGGCCGCGGCCATGGGTGATCGGCTCATGGCCGGGCTCAAACGGCTCGAGGGACTAGCCGGGGTGGGCGAGGTGCGAGGGCTGGGGTTGATGGCAGCAGTGGAACTTGCGGCCGACCGGCGTGGAACCCGACTGCCGGCGCAGTTGGGGGCCGGCGAGAAGGTGCGTGTGTACGCCCAGGAGCGGGGCATCCTGTTGCGGACCAGGGGCGATTCCATCATGCTGGCCCCACCCTTCGTGATCACCGAGCAGCAGATCGACGACATCGTCAGCATACTTGGCGATGCCATAACCCATACGATAGGTGGATTGTAAGAGGAATGATCCTCGTCCTGATGACCAACTTGTTGGTCGGGGTAGGCCTTGCCCTATTGGGAACAACCATGTTGAGGCGATCCGAGCGAGTCTGGGTGGGGGTGCGAGTTCCTCGCAACCAGGAGGATGTGGCCAGGGTCCGGCGAGCGAACTACTTCACCGCCCCCTGGCTGCTGGCACTTGGGCTGGCCGAGGCCTTGAGCGTACTGGCCGGTGCCTTTTTCAACGTGTCGCCCCTGATCCTTGCGGTGGCGGGGCTGGGAATGCTGCTGCTGTCAATCGGAGTGATCGGGGCAGCGGCCATCATGAGCCGTTGAGCTTCCCCGGCAGCTGATCGCGATTCGGTAGCGGGAGGTCGAGGCTTCCGCGGAAGGCTCGACCTCCCGAACAGCCCTAGCGTTGCTATCCTGGTAGCTTGCCCTGTTCCGCCAGATCCTCAGCCGCCCAGCCGAGACCCAGCCCCCGCTCATGAACGTTGCCCATTAAACCCGACGCAAGCGGGGCGCTGATCCAGACGTTGGCAGATTGCGCCGGCGACCTGTAGAATCCAATGCAAGATACCAACACGAAGACGGTAGAGAAGGTGGCGGGTATGCTTTCCTTAAGAGTGGCGCTGGCCCAGATCAATCCGACTGTAGGGGATTTGGATGGAAACAGGGCAAAGATACTGGAGTACATGGAGCGCGCCCGCCAGGCAGGGGCCGACCTGGTGGCCTTTCCAGAGCTGGCGCTAACCGGCTATCCGCCCGAGGACCTGCTGCTGAAGCCGCAGTTCATCAAGGATAACCTGTCTTGCCTTCGGGAGATCGCTGCCAAGACGAAGGAGATCACAGCGGTGGTGGGCTTCGTGGACGCAGACGACGACATATTCAACGCCGCCGCCATACTTCACGACGGTACCCTGGCCCACATCTACCGCAAGGTGTTCCTCCCCAACTACGGGGTGTTCGACGAGGAACGCTACTTCCGTCCGGGGGGAGATCAGCCCGTCTTCGTCATGGGTGGGGTGAAACTGGGTGTGAGCATATGCGAGGACATCTGGTACCCAACCGGCCCGGCGGCGATCCAGTCCCAGGCCGGGGCACAATTGCTGGTGAACATCAACTCATCCCCCTACGACATGGGCAAGCGGGCGCGCCGGGAGCGGATGGTGGCCACCCGCGCCGAGGACAACGAGGTGGTGGTCTGCTACGTGAACATGGTTGGGGGACAGGACGAGCTGGTGTTCGACGGTGCCAGCTTCGTCTACGACCAGACGGGGCAGCTGGTCGCCCATGCAGGGCAGTTCGAAGAAGAGTTGCTGATAGCCGATCTCGACATGGAATCGGTCTTTCGATCCCGGCTGCACGACCCCAGGAGACGAGAGCAGCCCATTTTCCCGGTGCTGGCCGAAGTTCCCACCCCTCGCATCCCGCTCTCTGCGCGGACAACAGCGACGATCAAACCCCCTTTGCCGAAGCGGGAAGCCACCCTCCTGGAAGGGCCGGCCGAGGTTTACGCGGCTCTGGTGACGGGCACCAGGGACTACGTGCGCAAGAATCGTTTCCAGAAGGTGGTCATCGGGCTCTCCGGCGGGATCGACTCCAGCCTGACCGCCACTGTAGCAGTGGATGCCCTTGGGGCCGGCAACGTGATGGGTGTCTCGATGCCGTCCCGCTACTCATCTCAGGGGAGCCGGGACGATGCATCCAATCTCGCTGCTCGACTCGGGATCAAGATGATCACTATCCCGATAGAGCCCGCCTTCCAGGCGCTGCTGCAGATGCTGGAGGAGCCATTCCGGGGGACACAGCCCAACATCGCGGAGGAGAATCTGCAGGCCCGAGTTAGAGGAAACATCATGATGGCCATCTCCAACAAGTTCGGTTACCTGGTGCTGACGACGGGCAACAAGAGCGAGATGGCCACAGGATACGCCACCCTGTACGGGGACATGGCCGGCGGCTTCGCGGTGATCAAAGACGTCCCGAAGACCCTGGTTTACCGGTTGGCCGAGTATCGAAACAGCCTCTCGCCGGTGATCCCCCAGGAAGTCATCGTCAAGGAGCCCTCCGCCGAGCTCAGACCAAATCAGAGAGATGTGGACAGTCTGCCCCCATATTCCATGCTGGACCCCATCATCCAGGCCTACGTGGAGGAAGATCGTAGCATCGAGGAAATCATCGCGATGGGCTACGCGGAAGCTACTGTGCGCCGAGTGGCCACCTTGGTGGATCGAGCGGAGTACAAGCGGCGCCAGGCTCCTCCAGGTATCAAGGTTACACCCCGCGCCTTCGGGCGAGACCGGCGGCTGCCGATAACCAACCGGTATGTGCAGAAGGGATGAATTTGTGCAGAGTGCACAAATTCATCCCCCTCCGTTCTTGGTGCCCTGCACGTAGACCCCTTGAGTTTCCGCTGCTAGATTACGAGCGGTGATATCTTGCTCAGGAGGATCGGCATGCCAAAGGGTGCATTCCGAGCCGAATCTGATCGGGATGGCGGAAACTTGGAGTGGGTGGAGAGGGTTGATCAGTCCCTCACCTGGGTACGGCCCACCCACCCATATTCTGTGCCCGCGGGCCTATCGTGGTGGCCCGGCCTCGAGCAAGAACGTGAGTTGATCGATTTCCACGCCCGCTACGAGCGGGCATGCATCGAAGATTGACGGGCCTTCTATCGAGGCCGATTAGTTACGTACAAATGAGGGGAGGAACAGTAGGTGGCAATTTCGCCTGATGTCTCAGAGGTCTCGCTCCCGGGCGCGGAGAAGAAGACGATGACCGATCCGGAGGAGGTAGTAGCTTTCGCCCGGGCCCAGGGCATTAAGATGGTCGACTACCGCTTCGTGGATCTACCGGGCACCTGGCAGCACTTCTCCACTCCGATCCAGGAGTTCGAAGCCGACGTCTTCAAGTCGGGGCTGGGCTTCGATGGTTCCAGCATCCGGGGTTTTCAGAAGCTCAACGAGAGCGACATGGTGCTGATGCCAGACGCGGCGTCGGCCTTCGTGGACCCTACCCTGGACGTGCCGACCCTTGTCATCACGTGCGACATCTTCGATCCCATCAAGAACGGGCCCTACACAAGGGATCCGCGCTACGTGGCCAAGAAGGCTGAAGCCTACCTGACCAAGACCGGTATCGCCACTACCAGCTTCTGGGGTCCTGAGGCCGAGTTCTACATCTTCAACGACATCCGCTTCGACCAGACCAGCCACAGCGGCTACTACTTCATCGACTCCGAAGAGGGCATCTGGAACAGCGGCCAGAACGGCGGCAAGCCGAACCTGGGCTTCCGGCCTCGCTACAAGGAGGGCTACTTCCCGGTCCCGCCGATGGACAAGCAGCAGGACCTGAGAAGCGAGATCGTGATGAACCTGATCGCCGCCGGCATCGATATTGAAGTCCACCACCACGAGGTGGGGACCGCGGGCCAGGCCGAGATCGACATGAAGTACAAGACGCTGGCCTTCATGGGCGACCAGGTCATGAAGTACAAGTACATCGTCCGGAACACGGCCTACAAGAAGGGCTACACGGCTACCTTCATGCCCAAGCCCCTCTTCGGTGACAACGGCTCCGGCATGCACGTTCACCAGAGCCTCTGGAAGGACGGGGCCAACCTGTTCTTCGACAAGAATGGTTACGCCCTGATCAGTGAGACGGCGCGCTACTACATCGGCGGCATTCTGAAGCACGCACCGGCCCTGCTGGCCCTGGCAGCGCCGACCACCAACTCCTACCGGCGGTTGGTGCCCGGTTACGAGGCTCCCATCAACCTCGTGTACTCCAAGCGAAACCGGAGCGCGGCCATCCGAATACCGATGTACAACGACAACCCGAAGGCGAAGAGGGTCGAGGTTCGCTTCCCGGATCCCTCCAGCAACCCGTATCTCACCTTCGCAGCGCTCCTGATGGCGGGTCTGGACGGCGTGCAGAACAAGATCGAGCCGCCGGCACCCCTGGATGCGGATATCTACGAGATGTCGGCAGCGGAGAAGGCCCACATCAAGTCGACGCCAGGCAGCCTGGCCGAGACGTTGGATGCCCTGGAGGCCGATCATGAGTTCCTGCTCAAGGGCGGCGTGTTCACCAGCGACCTGATCGAGACCTGGATCGAGTACAAGAGGGAACGAGAGGTGGCGCCGATGGCTTTGAGGCCCCATCCCTACGAGTTCTTCATGTACTACGACGCGTAAGTCTCCCGACGGCCTTCCCTGTCCTCTGTGATCGACGGGGAACGCCGCCGTTATCTGCGGCCGGGTGCCGTCCCCTCACGGCACCCGGCCGTTTCGATTCCTGGTCATGGTTCGCCTCCGCGCAGGCCTTCACCGCCGGCAAGAACCGGCCCTTACCAACTAACAACCGGCTAGACGCACTCCGACCCATTGTGCTATACCCTAGAACAGTGGCGCTGTCTGGCATTCAACATCGCTTGATTCCAGCGGACTAATGGCCGAGAGCCGCCGCTGACAGCTTGCAGAGGAGGTGGCGCGTGGCTGGGCTACCGAAAGGATTCAAACGGGGGCTGCTCTTTGGTACCCTCTTCGCTCTATTGTGGGGAGTGCTGGCTGATCGTCGGAGAAGGGGCGCCATAGGCGAGGAGATGATCGAGGGGATGCGGGTCTTCCCGTTCCTGGGGTCCCGCGTTTCGGTGACGCTGCGTGACCAGCAGATGGACGGGATCTATCGAGCCGTCGCTCAGGACGTGGTGTCTCGAGCCACTTCCGGGGAACTGCTGGAGTTCGAGAGCGGTTCCGGGCGGCTGGCCGTGGAGATCGCCCGCCGCGCCAGGGATCTTCAGATCACCGCGATGGACTGGTCCGTGGACCTGGTGCAGGCGGCCGAAGCCAGGATCCACGCGTCGGGACTCGGGGTTCAGGCCAAGGTGGTGCATGGAGATCCTACCGACATCCCCTTCCCTGACGGATCTTTCGATCGCGTGGTTTCCTTCCGCGGCTTCCGCAGAGCCGGCCCCCCGGAGAAGATCCTGGAAGAGATCTACCGGGTGCTGAAGCCAGGTGGCATGGCGTGGCTCTACGACTTCAGAAAGGAGACCCCGGAGGAAGCGTGGAACATGGTTCGGGAGAAACTGCCGCTTCTTCAGCGCGCTATCTTCGACTCCGTGGTCATGGCATCCTGGGGATCGGCTTATAACGATGCCCAGATCGACCTGTACGGGGCCGAATCTCCGTTCAAGAAGGTGGCCATCGAGCCGCTAGCGGCCGACATGGCGGGAATGCAGATCCGCGCTCTCACCAAGGCGACCTTCCAGAGGTAGAACAGCTACCGGAGGGTGGCTGGGAGCTCGCGACTTGCGGTGCCCCACTTTGTGAAGTGTAGAGTGATGGCATAGAAGATGTCGGTAGCCCCTGAGCGAAACGGGATGGAGACACATCCTAACTCAGGAGCTACCGATGACTACAAGATACAGCGAGATTCGGGCCTTCGTTCA
>DAHXJB010000600.1:0-9162 GCA_027372455.1 Chloroflexota bacterium
ACGATTGCCAATGGGCTCGAGCTGCTGGGGGTCAGGGATCCATCGGCGGGTTACACCGGCCCGGACGTTCGAGCCCTTATGCCTCAACTGGGTCGCCGAATTGGCATCGCGGTAACCGCTCGCATGGATACGACCTCCCCCGGCACCGACAATCCGCCCAGCATGTTCCATGACTGGCTTCGGCTCATTCAGGCGGCCTCGAAGAGCGATCCATCTCAGACCGTCCCGGTCCTCGCCGTTATGGAGTCGGTGGGTCTGCGGCCGCGCTACACGGTGACCATCGGCGACAACATGGCCACACTGATGAAGCTGGCGGGGGCCGTGGCTTTCGTTACCAACGGTTCGATCAGGGATCTGGAAGGGGTGACGGCGACCCCGATGCCCTGCTGGGCTGCTGGTCTGTCCCCCATGCACGGTAGGCTCAGATGGCTGGACCTCAACAGCCCGGTGGTGATCGACGGGATGACGGTTCGGCCCGGGGATATTATCGTCGCCGACGAGAACGGTGTCGTCTGCATTCCACCAGAGGTCGCGGACCAGGTTTACGACAAGGCGGTAGCCGTCCAGGAGATGGAGCGGGCCCGGATGGCAAAGATGACACGACCCGGCCTGACTCTGGATGCCTATCTCGCCGAGCTCAACGCAAAGAAGTAATCCGTTCGCTGGGTCAGTATCACAGGAGCCGGTCCCACTGGTGGCGACACCGATTCGCAATCGAGATCGTCGGCAGCAGGGCCGGCTTCTACACTCTTATTATTCTGAGTTGCCGGCACGCTTCCTGCCTTGGGACGAGCCGTTGAGAAATCAAGGGCAAGGACCCTGTGGAGCAGACGACGTGGACTACTTATCTCACGGCCAATCAGTTCGATCCCGATGGCCAAACTCGCTTGCTGGCCTGGCTCTCCTGATCTCGATGGCGACCCTGTCGGCCCTGTTTGCAACCTCTTGTGCCGCAACGGCCCTGCAGTCCCAGTCGGCTGTGTCATCTGCGACCCCTACGCCTTCTGCTCGACAGCATACCGTTCCCCTCCAGGTGGTGCAGGGCCCGAACGGGGCGGTACTGGCTTTCGTCCCCATAACCATCAATGGGCATGGGCCCTACGCGTTTGCCCTGGATACTGGGGCAGCTACATCGTTGGTGGACAGGACGCTGGTGGATCAGATAAACCTGCCGGTGGTCGGCCACGTTCAGCAGGTGACCGGCGTCACCGGAACCGGGACGGCCAGGCTGATCAGGCTGGACAATTGGAGCGTGGGGAACGTAAAGTTGCCAACGATCACGGCCACCGACCTGGCGCTGCCGCCATCCGACGTTCAGTCTGGGCTGCGCGGACTCCTTGGTTCCGATGTGCTCAGCACGTTTGGCGCTGTCACCGTGGATTACGAGCGGCAGCAGCTGGTCCTCCGCGATCGCGAGTGAGGACTTGAGCCAAATCAGGGACGTGCGGGCAGGTGGCGCAAGGATCTCCTGAGGCACCTGCCAGGCATGTGGACATCTTGCGGCGTCCCACTCCGTGTAACGGAACGAAGGAGCCAGTGCCGGGAGCGCGTGCCTCCGGCCGACTGTGGGCGAGGCCGGCAAAGAGGGCGGGCAAGAGCTGAGGTGCTGACAGGGTCGTAGTAACGACTTCAGTCGTTCGTCCTTCTCCGTGATACAGGATACCAACGACTGAAGTCGTTACTACAGCGTGTACCGCCTGCATCCAGTGTACATGCCCTCTGGCATGTACACGCCTCTCCCAAGGGGAGTGGGAGCACTCAGCACTCAGAACTCAGCACTCGCTCAAGGCAGGTATCCGCTCAGTCGGGCCTGCTTGAGCGCGGTGTACGCAGGGCGATCGGTACCGTCGGGGTTGGCGATGGACCACCAGTACTCCTCCCGGTCGGTGGTCCAGCTGGGATCGGGCAGGTTCCAGAGGGTCATCACCCCGATCCATGGTGCCCAGTTGTCGGCGGCCCATTTGTAGGCGTCCACGATGTACTGCGCCTTCTGCTGCTCGGTCACGGCGTACCAGGAATAGGCAGGGTGCACCTGGTCGCTGGTCCAGCCGAACTCCGTCAGCCAGATCTGCTTGGCCGCGTCACCGTTCTTAACCATGACGGCTCGCAGGTCCTCGACCCGACGGAAGGTGAAGAAGCGATGTCCGCCGTAGGAGGGGTCGGCCGCCACCTGGGCAGGACTCATCTCGGGTGGGGCCTTGTAGCCGGCGCCGTGGGCGCCCAGGACGTCGAAGTAGTTCTTCGCCCCCGCGTCGTACATCTGCTGCAGGAAGATGTCGTCGGGGGTGGCGGTGTTGTCCCAGGTCTCCGTGGGACTGAGTCCTGCACTGATGACAGTGACACTGGGATCGGCTCGCTTCGCGGCTATGTAAGCCGTCTTCAACAGCGCGACGTACTGGGTGGCGTCGGGCTTCTGGTTACCCCACTCGCGCGATAGGTTGGGCTCGTTCCAGACCTCGATAGCGTCGATGTGCCCGTAGGGGCTACCGGTCTTGTAGCGGTTCACCAGGGCGTAGATGAAGTCGCCGTAGTCCTGGTAGTTGTCCGGAGGACCGTTGCTGGCGCCGTCGGCTCGGGCCCAGGAGGGCTGGAAGTCCACCCTGGCGATGATCTTCACCCCGGCATCGTTGGAGGCTTTCACCACTCGGTCCGCCTCCGACCAGTCGAAGATCCCCTTCCCGGCCCCCTCGATCAGCCGCCACTGGAAGAGCGTCTTCTGCCACCCGAACTTGGCATCTGTCAACTTCTGGAGGTCGCGTTGGGTAGTGTCGGGGTGCCCCCAGATGAAGATGTTCATCCCGTACTCGGGGCTCCTCGCGCGGTATGACGTGGTGCCCGCGGCCGGGATCGAAGCAGGCACCGACATCTGCTGGCTCATGCTGCTGGGTGGTTGCTGGGGCACGGTCGCATCCGCGGGCCAAAGGCCCGCCTCCTTGGCGAGGTCGCCGCCGTTGGCGACCGTCACGTCGCCCGCTTTGGCCCAGGGCACGTCCTGCTTCCAGTACTGGAAGGTGGCCCGCTGCGCCCGGATCACGAAGGAGCTCCCCTCGTCCGCGTAGGACACAGGGAGTCCGAAGTGGTCGATAGGGGATGAGTCGGCGAAGTAGGCCTTCTTGATAGCAGCGTTCTGATCCAGGAAGGCCTGATGGCGGGCCACTACCTGGTCCCAGGAGAGGCCGGTGTCGGGGGAGGTGTCGAAGGGCTTGGGGGTCTGGCGGTAGGCAAGCAGCCAGTCGTCCTTGCCCTTGTCGTGCAGGGCATCGAAGGTGTTCAGGAACACGACCTGTTTCGAATTGGGCCGCCACTGGAAGACGACTTTCTGCATCGCCTGGGTGACGAAGCCATCGTAAATGAAGCGCTGTGTGACCGGATAGCCCAGCACGCCGGCACCGCCGTCCTGCTGGAAGGCGTCCCAGAACGGGATGCCGTCATCGTTGGTGATCGAATAGCCTGTCTGCCCAGTGCCGAGGGGCTGGCCATCGGTCTGGGTGAAGAAGTGACCGTTGGGGATGTCGTAGTCCAGGTTTCCGGGCGCGGCGCTCGCGGCCGTTGTCGCCAGCATCAGCGGCAGCGCAGCGATCAGAGCCAACAGGATGCGGAATTGTCTCAAGGTCTCCTCCTTGTATTCCACCAAGGTGAAGGTAATAGGAACTGTCATGCTGAGCGAAGCGAAGCATCTCCTCGCCACTGGAGATCCTTCGCTGGCGCTCAGGATGACACCATCTGTGTGGTGCAGCACTAATGATGAGATTGGCGGGGATGGTTGTAGATAGACTCCTTTCCCGTGGTTTTGTCGTTTGTTGGGGAGTGGGACTCAGGCAGTTGGCGCCGGCGGCCTGAGTCCTGGATCGCGTATCTGTTCTCCCAGCTAAGGGGAAACGGTGCTGGGGGTGGCGGTCGGTGTCGGGTACGGATCTGGGAAGCTCTGCCAAGTGCCATCCTGGTACAGCACGTAGATGACGTGGTCAGAGGTGTCTATCATCTCGCCGCCGGTGAATTCCTGGACACCCCCGGTTAGCGACTGCTCGGGGGCCGTTGCCCATCCGAAGGACTGCCGCAGCTCAGGCTCCTCGAGCCACAGCTTGCCGAAGCCATGTATGGGTGCTAGCACACCCGGAGGGGGGGGAGTTCCATCGCCCAGGGCTTCTCCCTTTTGCCAGCTGTCGCGATACAGTAACCAGTTGCCGTCCGGCTGCAGGGCGTAGATCTCATGGGTGTCGGACCGGGAGAGCATAGTTCCTCTCTCGAAAGTCTCGCGTTTCAGTTGAACCGGAAGCTCGGTTGTTCGGGCAGCACCCAGGTGGTAGGCGACCCAGGGATGCTGATCGTAGACCATTCCCATCCCCTTGACGGGTACTGGCACAGGGGTGGGCGATGCTGTGGTCGACGGAGTTGGCTGTGGCGTGCTTGTGGCGGTGGGCTCGGTTGTCGGTGTGGGGCTGGTGGCCGAAGTCGGCGAGGTGACGATATCAGGTGTAGCCGTCTCGGTTGGTGCCGGCGTGGTCGTTGCGTCTGGGGTGACCGTTACAGTTGGTGCCGGCGTGGTCGTTGCATCTGGAGTCGCTGTCTCCCCATCCAGGGCAGTGGCCGCAGTAGCCGTGGGCGTTGGCGTGCTCGCAGTTGGCGTGGTGGTCGAAACGGTAGGCGTGGCCGTGCCTGTCGTTGGCGTGGTGGTAGGTGTGGCCGTGCCCGTCGTTGGCGTGGGGGTGACCGTTGTAGGCGTGCCTTTGTGTGCGGTTGGCGTGGCGCTGGCGGTGGCTGGCATCGACGTGCCCTTCGCCTGAACGGTTGGCGTCGGCGTTCTGGTGGGCATGACCGCGGCGGTTGACGCCGTTGGGGTGGCGTTGCCGGCGGTAGTTGTGGGTGTCCGAGTGCCGGACGTCACAGCAGTTGACCCAGCCGCCACTTTCGTTGCTATGGTGGCCCCGCCCGCTGTCTTGGTGACCGTTGCGGCGGCTGGTGGTGTGGTGGAGGCCACGGGAGTACCGGATGTCGAAGCCCTGTTCGCTGTGGAGATGGGGCTTGCACTGCTGGTTGCTGAGGCCACAACCGGCTGTTGAGTTGACAGCGGAATCGGCGAGGCAGGCAGTTGCGCGGCAAACTGGAGGGCGACGGGCGTGGAGGCGCTCTCGACACCGTTGGGCTTCAGCTTCACGGTGTACTTTTCGGAGGGTTGCAGCGGCTTTGTGGGCTTGATAACCATGGTGCTGTTGTCTCTCCACGAGACGGCCACATCGGCCGCGGGCTCGATCTGAACGGAGCGCGCGATGCTCTCTCGATCGACTGCCCCGTTGAACTGGACCTCGATCGCGGGCGCACCCTGGTCGTTATACAGGTAGGCGGCCGCTACCAACGGACCCGACGCTCCTCCCCCGATGGGGAGTCCGGCCAATAGGGCGACGACGAGCAGACTGGCCAGCAGCACAGCGGCCATGACGGGTCGCGGCAGCCACAGGGCCGGCAGCCCCCTTCTAGTAGTGTGAGGATCGACCTGAGCTCGAAGGAGCGACCGAACTCGCAGGTCCACAGCCAGAGGTATGGGGGGATCACCCTCCAACCGCAGAGCATCGCCTATCCAGCCATGTTCCTCCAGCACCCGACGGCAGGATGGGCAGTGCGCCAGGTGGGCTTCCACCCGTGCACGTTCGTCTTGGTTCAGAGCGCCGTCGTAGTAGGCCGAGAGATCGGCTGGATCCACTTGATGCCTGGTCACGTCGAGGCCCTCAACATGTGGTCATCCTCGGTTGGTCCGATACTCTTGGCATCCCTGGTGGTCTGTCGGGTGGAGACGCGCGCCTTCTCCGGGAGCTCGCCGCCCACCTGCAGGTAGGCCGTTCGTAGCCGCTCTCGGGCGCGGAAAAGCGTCATCTTGGCGCCGTCCCTGGTGGTGCCGAGGACTTTACCAACCTCTTCATTAGACAGTCCATAGCATTCGCGCATAACTAGGGCTGCTCGGTCGCGCGGCGACAGCTTGGCCAGAGCAATGTGGACGAGATCGGCCTTCTCGCCACGGATCACTTCCTTCTCCGGATCGTCGGGCGCCACCTGGCTCGGGTGGAACAGACTGATGAAAGCCTCCCATGGCTTCCACTGAACCCTCTGACGTTTGCGCAGCTCATCCAGACAGCAGTTGGTTGCTATCCGAAACAGCCAGGGGCGGAGCTCGGATTCCACCTTCGGGCGGCGGTCCCAGGCCCGCAACGCCTTCTCAAAAGTCGTTACGGTGAGATCCTCTGCCTCCACTTCATCCATCACCATTCGGCGAACGTGACCATAGATGGCCGTTCTGTAAGTAAGATAGGCCTCTTCGAAGCCGGCATGCTTGGCGGCATCGGTGTCGCGCTGCTCTAACGGGCCCAGTCTCGTCGCTCCCCCTGGACGAAGTGGTGCACCTCCCCGAGGACCGCTCTTCTTTCCTCTGCCAACGACGCCATTTTCCGGTATCCCCGCGCACTCCTCATAACGAGTGGCTGCTCAAAAGGTAACAGTCACGACTGTCATCGAAGTGTGCGTTGCCGGTGGTGTGGCGTAGGTCATATGGACTCCGGCATCCTGGGGTCGTACGGCCTCTCAGGGCCGCACTGGTGACAGGAGACGAAAGAAAGTGAGTGAGAGTATGAGACATCGAGAAGATGTTCTCTGTACTGCCGCGGCAAGGGTACCTCACGACACAGAAGCCGTCAAGCAGCTGTTATGCCCCGTGGCTTCACTTTTGGCAACGGAACGGTGGTGGCGTACCCAGTGTGTGGCATTCAGGTGGCCGGTGGCCACGGTTTCGGCCTGGTGAAACCTTTAGATGTGGTTTGCGTTATTGGAGGTGTGATCACAGAGTTCGCCCCAGCAGCTAAGAAAGGAGTCACACCATGAGCAGCAGACTCGCGAGATGGAAGCGAGGTCGCTCACTCGCGGTCATGGGCGCCGTCGTTGCCTGCGCGGCCCTGGCCGTCACCGTCTATGCCCAGGTCGCAACAAACGAGTGGGGCGTCCCTACCCCGAACAGCCAACCCTCGAATCTCACGGCAGACCTTTCGGGCAATGTCTGGTTCACCGAGTTCGCCGGAAACAAGATCGGCGAGATCAGCCAGAACGGGGTGATACAAGAGTTCGCCGTGCCCACCGGCAGCAGCGAGCCATGGGGCGTCGCGGTGGATGCGAATGGCCGGATCTGGTTCACCGAGTTTGCCGGCAACAAGATTGGGAACATGACTCCGGGTGGGGTATTTGGCCAGGACAACATCCCAACCCCCGGCAGTGGTCCCACCGGGCTTGCCCTGGACAGCTCGGGCAACCTCTGGTTTGCCGAGTCCAACGCCAACAAGATAGGTCAGTTCACGATCTCGAGCTCCAGTTTCAGCGAAACCAGCCTCCCCACCGCGAATAGCCAGCCCTGGGGGGTGGCAATGGACTCATCCGGCAACATCTGGATCACGGAAAGGGCGGGCAACAAGATCGCACGAATGACCCCCAGTGGACAGTTCACCGAGTACGGCATTCCCACCTCGGGGAGCGGCCCAGCCGGGATCGCCGTCGACGGTTCGGGCAACATCTGGTTCGCCGAGTACGACGCGGGCAAGATCGGGATGATGACGCCGAGCGGGCAGTTCACGGAGTACAACCTTCCGACCCAGGGTGAGAAGCCGACCTGGGTCACCGTCGACAGGGCCGGTGGTGTATGGTACGTCGGGTCGGGCACCAACTCCTACGGCCGCATCATGAACGGCGTGGTGACCGAGTACGGGCTGCCCACGGCCAACAGCACCCCGTTCGGCATCACCATCGATAGTAGTGGCAACGTATGGGTTGCGGAGCAGTCGGCCAACAAGATAGCCAAGGCGATGGGCGCTGCTCCGATCGCGGCCCCGACACCGGTCCCCACGGTTTCGCCGACGGCGACGTCGGTGCCTTCTCCAGCTCCTGCCCCGGTTCCCCACGACAACCGCTATTTCGGAGCGACCGGCTTCCGAATAGACAACGATGTTTTCTGGGACTATTTCAACAAGCGAGGGGGCATCTATACCTTCGGCTATCCTGTGAGCCGGACCTTCACCTTCCTTGGATTCACCACCCAGTTCTTCCAACGAGAGATCCTGCAGCTGGGTCCGGACGGGGCGGCGCGTACCATGAACATCCTGGATTCCGGACTGATGCCCTACACCAAGATCAACGGCAGCACCTTCCCGGCACCAGATCCCTCGGTGATTGCCCAGGCCCCGGCCCCGGGCGTCCCGGGCTACGACGTTCTGGTGCAGCAGTTTGTCCAAAACTTCGCCCCAGACCAGTACCAGGGGATGAATGTGAACTTCTATCAGGCCTTCGTGAACACGGTAAAGATGCAGGATGCCTTCCCGCAGGGGGGTGGAGATCCTTCACTCTTGCCGCTGCTCAACCTGGAGATTTGGGGAGTGCCCACCAGTCTGCCCCAGCGAGATCCCAACAATGGTAATTTCGTCTACCTGCGCTTCCAGCGGGGCATCATGCACTATGATGCCACCAACGGGGTCACTCAGGGGCTGCTTTTGGCGGACTATCTGAAGAGCATTATGACCGGCTCCGGGCTTCCCTCCGATCTGGATGCGCAGGCCAATGGGAGTCAGTTCTACCACCAGTACAATCCCAATAAGCCGAACTGGGTCGATAGGCCCGACCAGTTGCCGGCGACGAACCTATCCTACGCGTTTGAACGCCAGTAATCGCTGATCATCACTTTCCTGGAACAGCCGCCGGTATTGGGTCGCGATACCGGCGGCTGTTCGTTGATGCGTGGGGGCGGGAGGTGATTTGGGTGGTTACGGGTTGAGCGGGACGGCAGATTGGTTGGAGTCGTTGGGACTTCACCCCGGGCAGCGATGGGCGCCCATCGCTGGACTTGGAGAGTTCGGGGGAGGGATGCTGACGGCGGGCGCCACAGCAATGGGGATAGTCTTGACAGAAATGCAGATGCCCGTCGCGCCTGAGACCCAGCAGAAAGTCAGCAGCGAGCTCCAGGGCCAGGAGGCTTCGGCGAGGTCGGCGAACGTCTGAGGCCTGGGCAGTAAGAGATCGTTTCGAATTGTGGCCGTATGGAAGATCGTCATTCCCTACGGCCGCTTTTATGTCCTGGCGAAGGAATTGCCGTTGGGCACGGCCATTGGGGTGGGGCAGAGCGTCATCCCGGAGGACGAT
>DAHXJB010000481.1:0-3483 GCA_027372455.1 Chloroflexota bacterium
GCTGATAAACTCCTCCCGGCAGGTGATCTACGCTTCTGAAGGGGCGGACTGGAGGGACGCCGCCCGGCGCGCCGCGGGGCAGATGCGCGACGCCATAAACCGGTATCGGCGAGACCGGACGGGCGCCAGCTCGTGAGTATCTGGACTGAGATAGTGTGCGCGATCCGTCGTCATGCCCGCGAAAGTGGGCATCCAGGCCCTCTCTGGGGCGGTGTCCTGGCCCCCCCCGCTTTCGCGGGTGTGACGAAGGGCAGAGTATCTAAGTAAGTGCAAGGTGGCCCCAGCACCTCGACATAATGGATTGGGGATAGGTTCGTCCTGCGCGCACCGTGGAGTGCGGCGGAGGGGGTGCCTCTTATGGTGATGGAGATCAGGCTGGGCGACATCGTAAGACTTCGGAAGCCGCACCCCTGTGGTGGAACCGACTGGGTGGTGGTGCGACTTGGTGCGGACATCGGCCTGCGCTGCCTGAAGTGCGAGCACCGGGTACTCCTCGATCGGGCAGTGCTGGAGCGCCGAATGAAACAGTTCGTGTCCAGGGCCACCGGCCCCGCGGACCTTCACAACCTCGCGGGCCGGAACCAGGCTTGAGCGGGGAGGCGGCTACACTGGACAGAACGCCGGGGGACTCCATCTGGGGAAACCGGCCCTTCATGCTGCTGTGGACGGCGCAGGCGATTTCCCAGACGGCCCAGAACTCCATCTGGTTCGCCTTGATGGTGTTGATCGAGGAGGCTACCCACTCCACCACTCAGATCGGACTGGCCATAGTCTCCTTCATCCTGCCTTCGGTGATATTCACGGTGCCTGCCGGCGTGCTGGTTGATCGCGTCGACAAGAGGTTGATGCTGGTTGCCACTAACTGGCTGCGGGCAGTGGTGGTCCTCGGGTACCTGGTGTTCAGCGGCTCAGTCGCGGCCATCTACGCCGTGACCTTCGTCTTCTCCATCATCAGCCAGTTCTTCCTCCCGGCTGAAGCCGCCATGATACCGGCCCTCGTCAGGAGGGAGAGGTTGATCACGGCAAACTCCTTGTTCAATCTGACCTTCACCATATCTCAGTTGGTGGGGATAGTCTTCCTGGCGCCCATTCTCATCAAAGTGTTCGGGACCGGGTCCCTCTTTGTGGTGATCGCCGTGTTGTTCGCGGTGTGTGGGGTCCTGGTGTTCCCCTTACCACACGGCGGAAGGGTGCACGCGGAAGGTGTGGCCGAGGATGAGATCCAGGCGGTACGGCGATTCTTTGCCGACCTCCGAGAGACCTGGCATTTTCTGGTGACCGATCGCGTGGCGACGATAGCCATGGTGGTCTTGACCAGTGGTGCCACGCTCACGTTGATCGTCGCGATGGTGGCTCCCAGGTTCGTGGTAACGGTGCTGGACATCACGCCCGATGATACGGTCTTCATCCTTGCACCGGCTGGGCTGGGGATGGCTGTTGGCGCCTTGCTGATCGGCCGGCTGACGCGACGGGTCTCCAAGGAGTTCCTGGTGGTGGCGGGGACTGGCGGTGTGGCTCTGGGCATGGCCTTGCTGGCGGCGGTGGACCCCCTATGGAGCATTGTCTTCCCCCAGGTGCACGCGCTGTTAGGAGCGGATCTATCTGTGCCGAGGATAGTGAGCCAGGTATCCGTGGTGATGGTGATAGCGGCCGTGACAGGATTTGCCCTATCTATGATGTTGATCCCGTCTCAGACGATCCTCCAGGAGCAGGCGCCCGTGGCGAGTCGTGGGCGGATCTTCGCCGTTCAGATTATGCTGGGAAACCTGGCGTCGTTGCTGCCCCTGGTCTTCGTGGGTGGGTTGGCCGACATAGTCGGTGTCTCATGGGTGCTGGTTCTGCTGGCCATCTCGATGGCTGTCCTCGGAATCGTTGCTTTCAGGGCGTACAAATCGAGGATTCGAGGGGAACCCCCGGTCGCCGGGACGGCTTGACTACTGGCCGCTCTCATGCCATAATTGATAGGCTAACCAAGCTCGAATGCCCCCGTGGCGGAATAGGTATACGCGGCAGGTTGAGGGCCTGTGTCCGAAAGGACGTGCTGGTTCGAGTCCAGTCGGGGGCACCAATAGTGGGTCAAAGAATCTTCGCCCGGGGCGAAGGTTTTGCTTTTGGGCGAATAGCTCAGCTGGTCAGAGCGTCCGGTTTACACCCGGGAGGTCACAGGTTCGATCCCTGTTTCGCCCACTTCGAGTGAGCTGTAGACCTTATTGTCAGGTCTGCGGCTCGCTTTTTTCGTGCCCTGGCTCTACCCGCCGGCTAACCCCCTGAAGCAAATGCCGCCATACGAGGGCAGCCATGTCGGTCTTCAGTTCGCATCGTCGGTGTCCTGCAGCCATCCTACGAGGTGCTACCGCACCAGGAAGCGATCCAGCGCGGATCGGTCCACATCCACCCCCAGGCCGGGCGCATCCCCCGCCGTGAGCACGCCGTCCTTCAGTTTGAAGGGCATGGGCGCGACCTCCTCCCTGAGGGGATTTGCGCTCTGGTCGCACTCGAGCGCCGGTTCCTGGATCAACGGGAAGCGGGCGTAGGCGCGCGTCGCAGCAGGGAGCGTGAGGGCCAGCTGAAGCGTGGCCGAGAGCCCCACCGGGGTGCCCCAGGCGTGCGGCACGCAAAGCATGCCCCATGCGTTCACCATGGATGCGATGCGCGCACATTCGGTGATTCCACCCGCGTTGCACAGGTCGGGCTGGGCGACGTCCATGGCCTGCTGGGCGCACCACTCCCGATATCCGAAGCGGGTGTAGACACACTCCCCGGTCGCAACCGGCATCCCGATGGTGCCCTTCAGCTGTACGTACCCCCGCAACTCACTCGCGGGGAGCGGCTCCTCGAACCAACCGATCTCGTAGTCCGCGACCCGCCTCGCGAGGTCGCGCGCGGCCGCCACGGTGTAGGCCTGGTTCGCATCGATCATGAGCAGGCTGTCGGGACCGATGACCTCTCGAGCTACCTGGACACGCCTTGCGTCCAGCTTGATCGGGAGTCCGCCGATCTTCACCTTGATCGCGCGGAAGCCGCTCTCCAGGTGGCGATGCGCCTCATGCTCGACCAGGGAGACCGGATCGCCCGTCTCCAGGTAGTAGAAGCCCGTTGCGTAGCCGAGAACCGAGTCCCTGACCTTCCCTCCAAGTAGCTCATACACGGGCTTGCCGGTGATCTTCCCACGCAGGTCCCAGAGCGCGATGTCAACTCCGCTCACGGCCTGCAGGGATATGCCGCTGGTCCGGCCTCCTACCTCATACATCGAGAACATCTTGTCCCAGAGCCGGTTAGTGTTGGTCGGGTCCTCACCGATCAGCAACGGTCGCAGCTGCTTCTCCACGACTGCCGCGAGGACCTCCAGTCCCTGGGCCGCGCCGCACTCACCCCACCCGCTCAATCCCTCATCGGTGACGACCTCCACGAGGCAAGCAACCCGTGCCCTGTTCCAGCCGAGGGCATTCCCTGTCGGGTTCCTCAGCGTTGCCCGCAGTGGGT
>DAHXJB010000489.1:0-2144 GCA_027372455.1 Chloroflexota bacterium
ACAACGTTCGAAACCACGAAATGGTTCGGCCCATCCCTTCCGCCAATCCGGTCCTCGGCTCCCACCCCAACAGAGCCCTGGCCTTCTAGATGTCCGGCCGTCTCCTTTCCGGATCATCCTCGGGTCGTGGCTCGAAGAGCAGTTCGGAACTGGAGTTGCACAACTGCCGAATCAACTGCGCATACTCCAGGATGGTGTGCTCTTCTGGATTCCCCAGGTTGACCACTTCTCCCCGAAGCCCGTTCGCGAACATCAGCGAGAGGATCCCATCCACCAGGTCATCCACGTAGCAGAGGCTGCGAGTCTGGGAGCCATCACCGTACACAGTGACCGGCTGACCCGACAGGGCTTGCACGATGAAGTTGGGCACCAGCCGGCCATCGTTGGGATCGAAATGGGGGCCGTAGGTGTTGAAGATCCGAACGATGCGCGCGTCCAGCCCCCGGCTACGCACGTAGGTCATGGTGAGGGCCTCGGCAAAACGCTTGCTCTCATCGTAGCAGGAACGGATGCCCACCGGATTCACGTGCCCCCAATAGTCCTCCCGCTGCGGGTGCTCAAGAGGATCACCGTAGCTTTCGGAGGTAGAGGCCAGCAGGAAGCGGGCACCGCAGCGCCCAGCCGTTTCCAGCAGCTGGTGTGTGCCGAGAGAGTTCACCAGGGCGGTCTCCACGGGATGATCCAGGTACCCTCGGGGGCTGGCGGGACTAGCCAGGTGAAAAACGGCCTCAGCCTGGAGATCCAGAGGCTGCACAACGTCACGCTCCAGGAAAGAGAAGTCCGGACGCCCAAGAAGATGGGCCACATTACGCCGGTTTCCCGTGATCAGGTTGTCGACGGCGACGACTTCGTGGCCGTCATCCAACAGGCGAGAACACAGATGGGATCCGATGCAACCGGCGCCGCCGGTGACAACAACGCGCAAGGTGAACCTCCATGCGTCTCGAGACCAGATGGGCGATCAGGGCAAGCTGGAATGGAGGGATCGGAGAACCGACCGGCAGGGACTGAGTGGACTCCTTGGGGCCGCTAGCCGCTGGCCACGCCGAAGCTCGTGCATCAGTTTACTCCAGCAGAGGAAGAACGCCAAGTGCTCCCGACCAATACGTTGTTGCCGACAGGAGCGTGGCCCTCTATAATCGGCACCGTCCGCGCTGCTGTCAGGCAATCGCATGGGACTTCGATCCCAAATCTCCTCTCCCAAGCTGCCCGGCCATCTCGCCGTTCAGGGTGCGGAAGAGAGTCTCAATGCTCAAGAACTTTGCTGCGATCAGAGGCGCAAGGCACGACAAGCTGCAGCAGTTCAACGTAGGCACATCAACTACGGCATGGGATGCCTTGCCGTCGCCTGCCACCCTGCTAGGATGCATCGTGGCGTTCCTTCTGTTGGCTCTCGCAATCGTCTGCCGTGCGTATGCCCTTGCCCCGTCGACCAGTACCGAAGGTATCTTGGCCACTATCGTTGGTCTGGCCAGCCTGCTACTGGCCACGTTGGTCGTGCTTTTCGCCTGTGGACGCTATTCCCTGCGATACACGTTGGATAGCCAAAT
Organism: Chloroflexota bacterium; assembly: GCA_027372455.1. Classification (GTDB taxonomy): domain Bacteria; phylum Chloroflexota; class UBA6077; order UBA6077; family UBA6077; genus JAJYNT01. Next base: position 1,551 of record DAHXJB010000489.1, read on the forward strand.
ACTGACCGTACACTGGCTCTGGATGCGGGAGACGATACCGCTAGCCGGCATCGAAGCCATATTCAAGGGAGGACGGCTGGGAGACAAGGTTCGAGTCAAGGGTGTCGTGTGGCAGGGCTACCAGGTCGGGGTAGCGGAGGCGGAGGGGGTCGGGCATCTCAAGTTCTTTGGCACCAGCAGGGACCCGTCGGCAGCAATTATCGTGACCACCGCCCAGCGGGCCTACGCCATCACTCCAAAAGAGCTGGAGGGGTTCCGCAGTCGATTGATCGAGCATCTGGAAAGTATCCCTGAGGGGGAGACTGCGCACCCACCAGAGACCCACACTTCACCACCTTACTTGCCACCGATCTCACCTTTGGAGTTGCGTGGGGCGATGCGCTGGGCTGCATCGGTTGCCCTCTTGGCAGCTGTTCTATGGGGCATTCTTCAGCTGCCCATGGACGTGCCCGACACTAGCAGCCCCCCCAGCGGCAACGGCGTCGGGACCGCCAACAACTGGGCAGCCGTGGGACAAACCTTCGTGCCGAGCAGAAATGGTCTTGATCGCGTATCGGTGGTACTCGCCGTCGAACAGCCAACAGACCAGGCCGC
>DAHXJB010000500.1:0-4120 GCA_027372455.1 Chloroflexota bacterium
CGTTTGTGCCCCGCCGCCCCGTGCCGGACGTGTAACCGGCGGCGGGGGATGAACCCCGCCCTACGTACCCCACTTGAGGAACGACGCACTAGGGCTTCGTCTCCAGTAGCGGAAGGCTGAAGTGGAACGCCGAGCCTCTCCCCTCCTCGCTTTCTACCCATATCCGCCCGCCATGGGCCTCAACGATACCCTTGCTGACATACAGTCCGAGGCCCAGCCCCTGCTGCGGAGTCCTTCGGTTGCTGTGCCCCCGTGAAAATGGGGTGAAGATCGAGTCAAGCTCGCTCGTCGGGATGCCAATCCCCTCATCTCGAACCGTGATGACCGCAGCGGGCGCAGCGATTCTCACTGCCGTCCCAATCTTCTCCTTCAGTTCATCCGCGGCGGCCAATTCCACCTGCACCGTCAGCAACCCGCCATTCGGAGAGAAATTGACCGCGTTTGCCAGCAGGCTGGTCAATACCTGCTCGACTCGAATCGGGTCCCACAGCCCGATCAATACCATCCGCGGCAGTTCCACCTTCAGCCGGAAACGTGATAGCTCGGCCCCAATCCCCTTGAAACGCTCTACCACGGTCGCGACCAGGTCGTTCAGGCTGCATCGCTCGCCGCGAAATTCCGTGCCGCTAGTGGTGATGGCAAAAGCATCTGATACGTCCCTGATCACCCCCGCGAGCAAATCGATGTGGCGAGCCATCGTCTCAAGGTTCCGACCGGCCCTAGGGACACCCTCCAGTTCCTTCTTCTCCAGTGCCCTACCAGTGATCTGGGCGAGCGCCTTCATGCGCGCGAGAGCGGTCGCCAGCTCGTGAAATGCCGCGGTTGTGAAGCTGTCCCTAATGTCGATCTCTCCGCGCAGCGTACGATGCCTCCTGGCCACCTCAATAGCCGAGGCTCCCACTGCCGCGAATCGCGTCGCCAGTCGAAGGTCCTGCACGTCCAGCCTCCGTTCGGGGCCCGATAGGCAAACCAAACAGCCGACGGGGGAAGCCTCACCTGGCAGGGGGACCAACAGCAGAGATGCCAGCCCCACTCGATCCAGAGCCTGTAGCGCTTCCGGCTGAATAGCAAGATCGCCATCACGTAGATCCGCTGCCAGGAACGGCCTACCTTCCCGCAGCGCCCTGCCGATCTCTCCCAACTGCTCGCCACCATTCGAAACGAGCAGCTGCCGGACCAGCTGCGCCGCGGACGGATCCGCATGCTGAACGAAGGTCAAGCCCGAGCCTTCCGAGCCCTCGCAACAGCTCAGGCAGACCGCACAGCCTTCACCCAGTTCCCGGACCCCGAGGGTAACTATCTCTCGAACCACCTCCTCCAGAGAGGCGGAAGGACTGAACAACCTCGCGGTTTCACCTAATAGACGCCATCGATCGGCGGGCACGTCCATCGCCAGAAGCTTCCCACGAAGCTGCCAACCGGCGCGGGCTATTGTATCCGCCCTGGAGGTCATCGGCCGTACTTCATGCCTGCCCCGAGGCACGCCCGCTGCACGATACTCAATGCCCCGATCCATTTCGTGCCTCACCGACGGCGTCAGATAGACAGTTGTCTCGCACTCCACCTCACTGACCGGGGTTTGGTGCTTGCGCACCACCCAGGCGTAGCCAAAGTTGTTGGCCGCAATAGTCCCAAATAGTGAACTGGTGAAGGTGCACAGGCTCTCCGACGCCAAAGCGGTCCTTCCGAAGGGACATCGAAGGGAGTTTACGGTCACCTTCTCCGCGTCCGCGCTCGCGAGTGCGGACGCTCCCCCCATCGCGCCGTACAGGTCCGCCACCAGGTAGCCATACTGGGCCGGTGTGAGTTGCTTCCACTCATTCCATCGCTTCCGGTACTGGTCTTCTACCTCGCCCCCCACAAGCGGTCCAAGTGCGTCCAGGCAAAGCGAGATCGCTTCAGGACCGAGGGCTGCCTCCCCCAAAGCGGCGGCCGTACCAAGAATGTCGTATGCAATGGCCCCGGCGTCTAAACGACCAGCCTGATATCTTCGTCGCGGAGAAGCCAATTCGACGCTTCCTCCTTGTGCCGCGCGATGCCTCGCCGGTGGCACCACGCCCGGACCTTCGTCACAGCAAAGTTACTCGATCCCCGGCAAGGGGGGCTGGCCTGGAGAGCGCATACTCCAGCTTGCTCACCAGTTCGACCGGATCGAATGGTTTCGTGATGAAGCCCTGAACCCCCTCGTCGGCAAGCTCTTCCACTTCCTCGAACTGAAATGCGGTCACCACCACCACCGGGATTCTCTGCCACTTTGGATCGCGCCGCAGCAGTCTGACAAGCCTGAACCCAAAAATACCCGGCAAACCTAGTGCTTCGACACAGTGAAGGTGATGGTTACTGTCATGCTGAGCGAAGCGAAGCATCTCCACATTCCGCCGAGGAGATCCTTCGCTATCGCTCAGGATGACACTGGTCAGAACCATTGTGTCGCCGCACTAGATCGAGGATCACTGCATCGCAATCCGCCACATCGAGGACGCCGCAGGCCTCCACCCCATCCTGAGCAGAAACCACCCTGTAACCAGCCTGCTCCAGATTCACCTGGATGATGTCGAGCATCTCGGGCTCATCCTCCACCACGATCACCCTTGATCCGCCCATCTCGCGCGCCTCCTCCGAAGGCATGTGTCGCACATCATCTTAATACGAGCGGATTAAAGATATGCTCAACCACCATTAATCACTCATTAACAGATCTCCCATTTACCTATTTTCTTTTCCGGATCATAACGCCTAATCCGTATATGTACCGTTCTGCTATAATGTCGAAGAGGCACCTGTTGCTAACCAACTGCAGAAAGGCTGGAGCGAAGGTGAGAGTACTGGTAGTGGATGACGATCCATACATCGCCGAGCTCATTGCGGTGGGCTTCAATCTCCAGTGGCGGGAAATCGAGGTCCTGGGAGCTCAGGACGGCAAGACAGCACTGGACATGGTCGAGCAGAAGCACCCCGACATGGTTCTTCTGGACATCACCCTGCCGGGCATCAATGGTTACGAAACGCTACGGCAGCTGCGCGAATTCTCCGACGTGCCCGTGATCATGCTCTCGGCACGAGACGCGCTGGTGGACAAGGTGAAGGGTTTGGAGTTGGGTGCGGACGACTACGTGACCAAGCCGTTCGAGCCCTTGGAACTCCTCGCCAGAACAAAGTCGCTCATGCGCAGACTGGGCATGCCGCGTCCGCTGGATCGATCCCCATCCTTTCGATACGGCGAGTTGGCGATGGATTTCGCCAGCCAGCAAGTTAGGCTAAGGGGGGAACCTGTTGCGCTAACGGTGATCGAATACAAGCTGCTCTACCACCTGGTGCGCAACGCTGGTCGTGTGCTGTCCCACAAGATGCTTCTGGCCCGGCTCTGGGGTGATGATCGTCTGGACGAGATCAACTACCTGAGGGTTTACATCTGGAGACTCCGACACAAGCTGGAGGATAATCCACGGCAGCCAAGATACATCGTCACGGAACATGGGCTTGGCTACCGATTCCAGGAGTAGTGCTTCGACACAGTGAAGGTGATGGTTACTGTCATGCTGAGCGAAGCGAAGCATCTCCACATTCCGCCGAGGAGATCCTTCGCTATCGCTCAGGATGACACTGGTCAGAACCATTGTGTCGCCGCAGTAGTGGTAGCTATCTGCTGTCAAGGCAAACCGATCATTTCGTCCGGCTCTCGCTCGGCTTGAGTCTATCAGTGAGCACTCGGTAGAACTCTTCCACCCATTCCTCTTGTTCCTCTTCAGTCATGTCCAGCTTGGGATGAGCCGCCAGACTGAGTGGTGCGTCCGGCAAGTCCACCACACCTTTGCCCGCCGCTAATGATCGTTGCCGAAATAGTCGTACACATCCCGGTCTCGGCCCTGAACGACCGGGCTAACAACGGGCCGGTTAGCCCGGCCCTTCAGGGCCGCGACGGTGTACCAGGTTATTTCGGCAACCGCCAATAAGCAGCGGGCTGGGAAAACAAAGCCCGCTTCCAGCGGGCTGGGAGGCTGTAGGAGCGAGCTCCTGCTCGCGATCCGAGTCGCCGGCAGGAGCCGGCTCCTACTGCGTCTTTTCAGCCCGAGGCTTGTAGTAACGACTTTAGTCGTTCGTCCTGTTGCGGCGAGGGGAC